>CANHEC010000116.1 GCA_947459455.1 Chitinophagaceae bacterium | reverse complement strand
GCAATGGCACTGGCAGCAGGAAGAAAAACAATTGCTGGCATGCTGGCATCGCTGGATGCCCCTCTGAATTTTCTATCAGCCTTGACAGACCGTCACCTCCATATCATCACGCTAGATGTACCTTACCCGGTAGACTATGGCGGCGTTTTCGATCTGTTTTACAAGATCAAATCGCTGAGCGAAGCCGGCATCAAAATTCACCTGCACTGCTTTGAGTATGGCCGTGGACAGCAAACTGCCCTCAACCAGTATTGCCATGAGGTGCATTACTATGCCCGCAACACCGGTATTGGTGGCTTTTCTACCCAATTGCCCTATATCGTAGCCAGCCGGCAGCACCCCGAATTGCTGGCTCGCCTGCAGGCCGATAGCCATCCTATCCTGATGGAGGGCGTGCATTGCACCTACTATGTGGCCAGCGGCCTGCTGCCCAAAGAACGCTGCTTTGTGCGCCTGCACAATGTGGAATACCGCTACTACCAGCAACTGTCAGATACCAGTTCCTCGCTTTTTAAACGGATGTACTACCGACACGAGAGCAAACTGCTGCGCCGCTATGAAGCCTCGCTGGCTGGTAAGGCCACTTTTTGGACGGTGACAGAAAAAGACCTGCAGGTATTCAACGAAGAACTAGGCTACAACAGCGTCGACTTTTTACCCCTATACCTGCCCCCGTACCAGGCGGAGTGGCATGGCGAAATGGGCAACTTTTGCCTGTACCATGGCAACCTGAGTGTACCGGAAAACGACCATGCAGCTACATGGCTGCTGGAAGAGGTGTTTGCCGACCTGGAAATACCGTTTGTAGTAGCGGGCAAAAATCCATCGGCTAAACTGGAGCGGCTGGCTCACCAGCACGACTATACGTGTATAGTAGCCAACCCCGACCAACGGGAAATGGAGGAGCTGATTAAAAAAGCGCAGGTGAACATTCTGCCGTCTTTCAACAACACCGGCATTAAGCTGAAACTGATTAATGCGCTGTACCATGGCCGTCACTGCCTGGTAAACACGGCCGGCGTAGAAGGAAGCGGCCTGGACAGCCTTTGCAAAATAGCCAATAGCCTGGCCGATATGAAGCAGGCTATCACCCGCTTGTACGAACTGCCTTACAACTACCTGGCATTTGAAGAAAGATCGAAGATGCTGAGCAGCTACTTTGACAATGCCCGCAATGCGCAGCAGATGATCAACTGGATTTTTGAGGGCGAGCCCACTATACCCGGCGTGGTAGCCGGCAAACTACAGCAGCGCCGGGCCTGATACCGTCCCCGGCTTCCTATTCAGCATAGCTTTTGGCACTGTCGTACACCTTGCCGCCTTCGGTACGCAGGATACGGGCAGGAAACTTATTGATCACCATATAGTCGTGGGTGGCCATGATAACCGCCATGCCATAGTCTTTGCTGATATTCATGAGCAGGCCCATGATCTCATCGCTGGTTTCCGGATCAAGGTTGCCGGTTGGCTCATCGGCCAGCAGCAACCGTGGCGAGTTGAGCAGCGCCCGGGCAATATCTACCCGTTGCTGCTCGCCGCCGCTCATTTCAAACGGCATTTTGAAGCCTTTGCTTTTCAGCCCCACCTTTTCCAGCACATCATCTATTTTAGCCTGGATCATATTCTCATCTTTCCAGCCGGTGGCCTTCAGTACAAACTTCAGGTTCTCCTTCACATTTCTATCGGTCAGCAGCTGAAAATCCTGAAACACCACACCCAGGTCGCGGCGCAAAAAGGGGATTGTCTTCCAGGTGAGGTCGGCCAGTTGGTGCCCCACCACCGTACCAGTACCTTCTTTTAGTGGCAGCTCGCCATACAGGGTCTTTAGCAGGCTCGATTTACCAGTACCGGTTTTGCCTACCAGGTACACAAACTCGCCGCGGTTCACCGACAAGTTCACATCCTTCAGCACCAATGCACCACCCTGGTAAATATTGACATTGTTGAGTTGTATCACATTTTCAGCAGCCATGTAACAGCATATTAATTAGAAACAGCAAAGCGAGTGGAGGCGGTATTGGCCTGGCTCCATCAGCAGATTCAGTCAAAAATAATTGTTTCGCCGGCATGGGTGATGTGCAGGCTCTTTTTAACATCGGCCTCTACCCTGCCAATCACCCGGGCATCTACGCCAAACGATTGAGCACAATCAATAAACAACTGCGCATCAGCTTCCGCACCAAAGATCTCCAACCGGCAACCCATGTTGAATACCTGCATCATTTCACGCCAGTCGGCGCCGCTACAGTCTTTGATGATATCGAAGATGTAAGGAGTGTCATACAGGTGATCTTTCACCAGCTTTACGCCATCGGGTACAAACTTCATGCACTTGGTTTGGCCACCGCCACTGCAGTGCACCAACCCATGTATTTTATCGAAATGCTCGGTCAGCAGCACCTTCATAATGGGGGCATAGGTACGGGTGGGGCTTAGCAGCAGTTGGCCAATAGAATGCCCTTCATCTATCACTACGTCGGTCAGGCGATACTTACCGATGTATACCACCTCATCCTGCAGGGTCGGCTCAAAGGTCATGGGGTATTCGTGTGCATAATGCTTGCTCAGTACATCGTGGCGGGCACTGGTGAGGCCATTGCTACCAATGCCGCTATTGTAGGCCGTTTCGTACTTCGCCTGCCCAAAACTGGCCAGCCCCACAATCACGTCGCCGGCTTTTATCTGATCATTGCTTACAATCTTTTCTTTGGGCCAGCGGGCAGCCATGGTACCGTTTACGGCTATGGTTCGAACCACATCGCCCACGTCGGCGGTTTCGCCACCCAGGTACTCTATACGCACCCCCAATTGGCGCAGGGTATCAAACAGTTCCTGCGAGCCTTGAATGATCTCTGCCAACACCTCGCCGGGAATCAGCTTTTTGTTGCGGTCGATGGTTGAATTGAAGATGATATGATCATGGATACCAGCGCATAGCAGATCATCGAGGTTCATCACAATGGCATCTTGCGCAATGCCACGCCACACACTCAGGTCGCCGGTCTCTTTCCAATACAGGTAGGCCAAAATGCTTTTGGTGCCGGCCCCGTCGGCATGCATCACATTCACCCACGCATCATCGTGGCCCAAATAGTCGGGATACACTTTGCAAAATGCGTTTGGAAACAGGCCTTTGTCCAGGTGAGCAGTGGCAGCATGCACTTCTTCTTTTTGTGCCGAAACCCCGCGGCGAGCATATAGCGACATGCGGCAAAAATAGGCGCTGGCACAGCAGATTTGGAATTTGGGGAGCCGTAATTGATTTTTGCGCCGCCATGCAGGTGCATACCCAACTTCACGAATTGCCGGTCTTTCGCCGGGCAGTGCTCACCATCGGAACTTTTGACGGGGTGCACCTGGGCCATCGCGTCATTGTAGAACAGCTGGTAGCCAAGGCCCGGGAACTGGATGGCGAAGCGGTGATCATTACTTTTCATCCGCATCCGCGGCAAATAGTAGCGGCCGACCGGCCCATCTCACTGCTTACCAGCATCGAGGAGCGGATACAGCTGCTGCAATCGCTGGGCGTCGATCACCTGGTGGTTATTCCTTTTACGGCCGAGTTTGCCCGCCTGAGTGCACAGGACTACGTCCACGATTTTTTGGTACAGCGCTTTTCGCCGGCCGCCATTGTGATTGGCTACGATCACCGCTTTGGCCATGGCCGCGAAGGCAACTTTACGCTGCTGGAGCACCTGAGCAATCAATACCATTTTGAACTGGTGGAGATTCCGGCCCGGCTGCTGAACGATGTGACCATCAGTTCGACCAAGATCCGCGAAGCCCTCAGTGGCGGCCTACTCGCCGATGCCAACAAGCTATTGGGGTACCGCTACTACTTTGCAGGAACGGTGATACAAGGCAATCGCCTGGGGCGCACCATTGGCTACCCCACTGCTAACCTTCAACTGACCACCCCTGAGAAACTGGTGCCGGGCAATGGGGTATATGCAGTGCGCTGCTGCCTGAAGAGCACCGGCCAATGGCTGGATGGCATGATGAATATTGGCGTTCGGCCCACGGTAGATGGAAGCCGGCAAACGATAGAGGTCAATCTGTTTGACTTTGACCAGGAGATATACGGCGACCAGTTGGAAGTGACCCTGCATGAGCGGCTGCGTGCCGAACAAAAATTTAGCGGGCTGGATGCACTGAAAGCGCAACTGGCGCTGGATAAGGAAGCCGCCAGGACAGTACTGACTGGCCGGTTTTAAGCCGGCATTGGCGTGATCAGTTTTACCACCATTTCCTTTAGCAAAGCTGCTTCAGAAATATTGCCAGCATTGATACCGATGGCCTTTAGGTTGTACTCATGCAGCAATAGCAACGCCTGTTCTACTCCCTGCTGCCTGTAGTTTCTGGCACAGCCAATGATATCCTTCACGTACGGGTTCAGGTTTTGATAACCCAGGTATTTGGCCAGCTGATACTCATCGTTGGTACCGGCCCCAAATACGGTGTACGCTTTGCTGAAAAAGGAATACAAAGTGGGAAGCAACTGCATAATGGGCAGTGCTTTTGGGTTACCCTCGAAGTACTGGATGATCTGCAAGCACTTGGTAAGATTGCGTTGGGTAAGGGCATGCTGCAGCTCAAAAGCATTGTACTCTTTGCTAATACCAACAAAGGTCTCAATATCGTCTTCAGTGATTTCCTTCCGGCCTTCCAGGTTGATCATCACCTTTTCCAGCTCATTGGCCAGGCGGCTCAGATCGTTGCCAATGTGATCTACCAGCAGAAAAACAGCCTTTTGTGACAGCTGATAGCCCTCTTGTTTGGCAAACTGGCTCACCCACGATGGCAGTTCGGAATCGAACATCTTCTTGGTGGTGAGCACCTCGCCTTTTTGCTTCAGCAGTTTGGCCAGTCGGCTGCGGCCGTCCACTTTTTTCTGCTTGTAGCCTACTACCAATAGCGTAGTGGGCGTTGGGTTATCAATATAGCCTTCCAGCTTTTCGATATCCCGCATGTACTGCGCCTCTTTTAGCAGCACTACCTGCCGCTCGGCAAACATGGGGTAGCGCCGGCAGGCATTTACCACAGCGGTCCAGTCGGCATCACGGCCATAAAACACCTGCAAATTGAAACCCGCCTCCGATTCGCTCAGAATACGCTTTTCGGCATATTCTACTACCTGATCTATAAAGAAAGGCTCATCCCCTTCCAGCCAGTACACCGGCTTGAAATTGCCCTTTTTCCAGTCGAGGATGATCTTTTCGGCAGCCACGGCGCAAAGCAAGCAAAGTTTGAAAAAGGCGCTTTGGAAAGTTTTTAACAGGAAAACCAAAATGTTCTGGCACGGTGTTAGCTTTATAGCACCTGTAAAACGAACGATATGGAAGACATGCAAAGCGGTTACACGCAAAACCCGACCCCCAAAAAAGATAACCGGAACCTTGTTTACACTGGTCTGGCAGCAGCACTACTGCTTACCTGGGGCTATATTATTTACGATAAAAACAAAACCTCGGAGCAGGTCACCAACCTTACCAGCCAGAATACGATGGTAACCAGCGAACGCGACCAGGTACGTGAGTTGTACAATGGATCGCTGGCCCGCCTGGACAGCCTGATGGGCGAAAACCAGCTAATAGCCGACAGCCTGGACACCCGCAATGCTGAGATCAGCCGCCTGCGGGCTGAAATACGCAAAGTGGTAAATAACAAAAATGCCACCGCTGCCGACCTAGCCCGTGCCCGCCAAATGATTGAAGAGCTGAATGGCCGCATTGAGAACATGGCCATGGAAGTAAAGCGACTGGAAGGTGAAAACCAGCAGTTGACGGCTACCAATCAACAGCTGAGCACCGAAAAACAGCAGGTAGAAGCCAACCTGGCAGCTACCCAAACTGAAAAGCAAGCCATCCAAAAATCGCTGGACGAAACAGTAGATGTGGCCAGCACCCTGAAGGCTTCCAACATCAGTATTTTTGCCCTGAACGAAAAAGGCAGCGGTAAAGAGAAAGAAACCAGCACCGCCAAGCGGGCCGATAAGCTACGCATCACATTTGAGCTGGATGAAAACCGCATTGCCAAGGCAGGCGAAAAGGAAATTTATATAGCGGTAACTGCGCCGGATGGCACGGCCATGTCGAACAATACCACATTTAACACCCGCGACAACGGGGAGAAGCCATACACCTCCAAGGTATCGGTACAGTACGACAATAGCCGCAAAACACCCGTGAGTTTCGACTGGCGCAGCGAAAAGGGCTTTCAGACCGGTAATTACAAAATTGAAATTTACCACAACGGATTCAAGATTGGCGAAGGTGTACGCAGCCTGAAGAAAGGCGGTCTCTTTGGTTAATCCCTTCAAAGTGGGTTTACAACCTTGAACCTTGGGCCGGATGCGCTGGAAGCGTCCGGCCTTCTTTTTTGTACTACAAAATGGCCCGCAAAGAAGCCCGCCCAACATGAATGGTGCGGGTATCGCCCGGCTTGCGCCCCTCGTATTGGAAACTTAGCTCCAGCGAATTGGCAAGCCGTTTGGTAAAGTCGATACTCCACAAATAATTGCGTCCGTTCTGCAGGCCATCCAGCATGATGTAAGACACGGTAGAATTAGAGGTGCCGGTAAAGCTGATATTACTCAAAGTCGCTTTGGCATTGATCACAGCACTTTGCACCACATTGTATTTGGCATCGGCCTGCAGGCTTTGTATACGTGCCTGCTGCGGCACGCCAGCCGCTGTCCCTTCTTTGTTTTCCCATTTGTAGCTACCCGCCATCCTGAACTTAACACCTTGCGTGTAAGTAATTGTAGGCGACACAGACTGAATACTGATATCGTAATTGCGATTATCAAACTTAGGATTGGGCGTAGATAGCCGATTACTGCCCGTTTTCAATTGCAACAGCATGGTCAGGCTCTTCCCTAGGTTTTTTCGCAGGCGAAGGGTATAATCATTCAGCACCCGCCATTCAAAACCATAGGTCAATATGCCCTTAGTGCTATTGCGCACCTGTGTTACATCCACTCCCCAGTTGGTACTATATCGGTTGTACGAAAGCGTATTGGCCATGTTGCTCAACAGCGAAATGAGATTGCTATCGGCTATTTGGCTGCCTTCAAACGGATTAAGGGCCAGATTG
>CANHEC010000115.1 GCA_947459455.1 Chitinophagaceae bacterium | reverse complement strand
GAATCGGCCCGGCGCAATGCCGAAGACGATATTGTGCGCAGCATGGGCGGCCGCGGTGTCGCCAGCTATGGGTACAGCATCATGGCCGATAAATCAAAAGGCCGCGATGCCATCACCGAGGCCATCAAAAAAGATGGGTTTGATGCTGCCATCGTTACCCGCCTCATCGATAAGGAAAAGGAGACCAGCTTTGTGCCCGGCACAGTTACTTACCCGTATTACCGAAACTTTTGGGGCTACTATGGCTGGGGCTACGGTGCTTACACTACGCCCGGCTACTATGTAGAAAACCATGTGTACTATGTAGAAACCAACGTGTACGACCTGGAAAAAGATCAACTGGTGTGGAGCGGTGTTACCTCTACTACCAACCCCGGCAAGCTCGACAGAGCGGTGAACGAAATAGCCGGTGTGGTGAAGCGCCAGATGCGGGTAGATGGGTTTTAGTCCGTCGCCAGAATACAAGCATAGCCCGGCCATCACTGGTCGGGCTATTTTTTTGTGTGGCAGGCACCGCCTGATAGGGGTCACTTCAGTGGGGGCACTGGTGCTGCTCAATTCATGCGGCGGGTGTCTGCCTCCGCTATTTGAGGCAACAAGGTTCATCCGTGCCGCCCGGTGCAAAACTGCCCGGCGGCCGCGTTGTGTTTATCCCGATTTTTGGCCAAACAGGCAGCAGAAGACAGTGCAAACGGTGTACCTGATAGGCATGATGGGGGCTGGCAAAACCTTTTGGGGGCGCCAGCTGGCAGCGCTGTTGCAGGTGCCATTTGCAGACCTGGACGAGTGGATTGTGCAGCAAACAGGCCTGTCGGTGCCGGAGGTTTTTGCGCAGCATGGCGAAAGTTATTTCCGCGACCTGGAAGCCTACTGGCTGCGCCACCCGCAACTGCGGCAGCCCATGGTGCTGGCCTGCGGCGGCGGGGCGCCCTGCTTTCACCACAATATCGATTTTATGAAAATGGATGGCACGGTGGTGTGGCTGCAGCCGCCACCGGAGGTGCTGGCCGAGCGACTATGGCCGGGCCGCCACAAGCGCCCCCTGCTGGCAGCTGCGGCTGATAAGGCCGAGCTGATGCAGGTGGTAGCGCAGCTACAACAGCAGCGGGCCGCCTGCTATGGTGCTGCCCACCTGTGCGTGACCGACGAGCACATAGACCTGCCAGCGCTGGCCACAGCCATCGGGCAGGTAGCCGCTGAAAAAACAAACAAGCATTATGACGAGTAAAACAGTGTTTTGGGGCGCCGTACTGGCCGCCCTGGCCGTGGCGCTGGGCGCCTTTGGGGCCCATATCCTCAAGGCCCGGCTGGAAGAGGCGCAGATGGCCACTTTTCAAACAGCAGTGCAATACCAAATGTACCATGCGCTGGCGCTGGTAGCGGTGGGCGTGTACAAGCGCCTGAAGCCCAGCAAGCGGCTGGACCATGCGGTGTTTTCCTTTTACCTGGGCATTGGTATTTTCTGCGGTTCGCTGTACCTCATGACCATCAGCCATATTACCCGCTTCGATCTGAAGTGGCTGGGAGCCATTACGCCCATTGGGGGGCTGGCCCTGATAATAGGTTGGGTGCAGGTGGCCTGGGCCGCTAGCATGAGCAAGAAATCCTGACAGCGAGGCTGCGAGGATTTCTTGTTTCCAATCGGGAGCATGGTGCCACCCGCCGGCGCCAGATTGGGGGCCGGCCGTCGAAGAGGGGGGCAACTATTGTTGGCACCGGATGACGCATACAGGCAGGTGCGCCTGCCGTATGATTTTGCCGGTGTGCTTGTGGCCAAATAATGACTCGAAAAGGCTGCGCTGGTGAGGCATGGTGATGAGCATGTCGTACCCGTTTTCTTCGGCATAGCGGGCCAGCGAGGCGGCGGGCTCGCCACTGTGCAAAAAGCGAAACTTGGGGTGCAAATCGCTGAACATGGTTTCCAGCACCACTTCCTCCTGCATGGCGGCGGGTTCAAACTCGCCGTAGTCGGGGTCGGCGTGCAGTATTTCTATTTCAGCGCCAAAATCATCTACCAGCTGGCGGATCCTGGCTTCGGGGGTGCGGGCAGCTACCTGCTTCAGATCGCTGGCCAGTGCCAGGCGCTTGGGCTTTTTGAATGCATAGCCCGCAGGTATCACAATCACCGGACAGTCGGCCTCTTCTACCAGGCTTTGGGTAGTGCTGCCAATGAAGAACCGCTCAACCGAACCGGCGCCGTGGGTAGCCATCACAATGGCGTACACATCGGGGCGTTTGCTCAGCTGCATCAGTTCGTACACGGGGCTGCCCACTTTTACATCCTGGTGCACTATCAGCTGGCCCTGTAGCAGGCCATCCAGTTCGGTGGCCAGTTGGTTCAGCTTATTGGTGGCTTCCTCTTTAATGGCATCGTACTCGCCAATGGGCATGGGTACTTCGCCATACACCACGGGCAGCTGTACGATGTGCAGCAATTCCAAATCGATATTGAGGTAGGCGGCCAAATGGGCGGCGTAGCGGGCGGCATGCACCGATACTTCGGAGAAGTCGACGGGGGCAATGATGCGTTTCATACAGCAAGCATTTGGAGGTGAAATGGATGGATGGGCACCGCAGTAGCCAGCGATGGCGGGCGGGCCATTACAAAGGTACCTGCAGCCTGTGGGCAAGTGCATGACCGGCATCATGAAATAGGAGCCGGACCGGGCGGTGAGGGGACTGCCGGGTGCTGCACGGTGGCTGATGGGCTGCGGGGGCCACAGGGCCTGGCCACGGCCGGCAGGGCCGGGGCCGAAGCGCAGCGAAGCCCGGCGGCACCCGAACTGCAGCCGGGTAGTGCACCACTGCCGACAGCCCCAAAAGATGCTGACAGCGGGGCTGGCAGTGAAAAAATAGTGGACATTTGTTGCTGGTATAGGCGGGGATGCCTACTTTTGCGGCCCCAAAAAGTTCTTTGTCATCTGTAGTTACGCAAGTATTTGCAGATCATGATCTTGGGAGTTTGGCCCACAAAGGGCCGGACGCTATCACCAAAAAAGTTTTTATCATGGCAAAAGAAATCACTGGCTATGTGAAGCTCCAATGCAAAGGAGGACAAGCCAATCCAGCGCCCCCGATCGGTCCCGCTTTGGGTTCGAAGGGCCTGAACATCATGGAGTTCTGTAAGCAGTTCAACGCCCGTACGCAAGACAAAATGGGTAAGGTGCTGCCGGTACTGATCACCGTGTACAACGACAAGTCGTTTGACTTTGTCATCAAAACCGCTCCGGCTGCCGTGCAGCTGATGGAGGCCGCCAAAATTCAGAAAGGTTCGAAGGAAAGCAACCGCCAGAAGGTGGGCAAGGTGACCTGGGAACAGGTAGAGGCCATTGCCAAAGACAAAATGCCCGACCTGAACTGCTTTACGCTGGAAAGCGCCATGAAGATGGTAGCCGGTACTGCCCGCAGCATGGGCCTGAACGTAGAGGGCGCTGCTCCCTGGGAAAACAACTAATATTTATCAACCTGCCTGCCCGCCCGCCGGGTAGCAAGCAAACAAGCAAACTATGAAACTGACTAAAAAACGGAAAGTAGCTGAAGCCAGGGTTGATAAAGACAAGCTGTACACCCTGCCTGAAGCCGCTGCACTGGTGAAAGAAGTAAACTGCACCAAATTTGATAGCTCTGTAGACCTGCACATTCGTCTGGGTGTAGACCCCAAGAAAGCCGATCAGGCTATTCGGGGTACGGTAACCCTGCCGCATGGTACTGGTAAAACCAAGCGTGTGCTGGTACTGTGCACGCCCGACAAAGAGGCCGAAGCCAAAGGTGCCGGCGCCGACTTTGTAGGCCTGGACGAATTCATTCAAAAGATTGAAGGTGGCTGGACCGATATCGACGTGATTGTGGCTACGCCTGCCGTGATGCCGAAGATTGGTAAGCTGGGTAAAATTCTGGGTCCTCGTAACCTGATGCCCAACCCCAAGACTGGTACTGTAACCAACGATGTGGCTGGCGCCGTAAACGACCTGAAGGGCGGTAAGATTGCCTTTAAGGTAGACAAGGCTGGTATTGTACACGCTTCGATTGGTCGCGTATCATTTACCCCGGAAAAGATTGCTGAAAACAGCAATGAGCTGATCACCGCTCTCATCAAGCTGAAGCCTTCATCGGCTAAAGGCACCTACCTGAAAGGGGTGAGCCTGGCCAGCACCATGAGCCCGGGTATCGCTGTCGACACCAAATCGTTCATTCACTAAGCCAAGGCCTCTGCTAACGGCCCCGGCCCGGCGGAGTGAAATGGTTGATTTGTTCAACTTGAAAAAGAGCAACAATGACTAAAGTTCAAAAAAATGAAGTGATTGAAGTGCTGAAAGACAAATTCTCTCAGTACAACAACTTCTATATCACCAATACCGAAAGCCTGACAGTAGCGCAGGTAAGCAAACTGCGTCGCGTTTGCTTTGACAAGCAGGTGGAAATGAAAGTGGCCAAGAACACGCTGATCAAAAAGGCGCTGGAATCGCTGGACGCTGAAAAGTACGCTGCTGTATACGACAGCCTGCACCAGGTAACTGCCCTGATGTTTTCGGAAAACCCGAAAGATCCAGCGCTGATCCTGAGCTCGTTCCGTACCGAATCGAAGGGTGAAAAGCCTGTACTGAAGGCTGCTTTCATCAACGGCGATGTGTTTGTAGGCGATAATCAACTGGCTACCCTCACCAAGATCAAGACCAAGAATGAACTGATTGGTGAAGTGATTGGCTTGCTGCAAAGCCCTGCCAAGCGCATTCTGAGCGCCCTGCTGAACAAGGCCGAAGGTGGCGCCGACGCCCCTGCAGCCGAAGTAGCCGCCGAAGCGCCCGCAGCTGCTGAAGCCCCCGCTGCTGAAGCTGCTGCCCCCGAGGCACCGGCTGCTGAAGCTGCGCCTGAAGCCCCTGCTGCTGAATAAGCGCAGTGCCCCCTCACTGTTTGGAAATACCCCCGGGTGTTTACAATAAAACAAAGAGCCATCCCTCCGGCTAAGTGGAGGAATACAATTTTTTTAAACCATCCGCCGGACCTTGACCGGAATGAAGGCGGAAAAAATTTGACATCATGGCAGATTTGAAAGCATTTGCAGAACAACTGGTGAACCTGACCGTAAAAGAGGTAAACGAACTGGCTCAGATCCTGAAGGACGAGTACGGTATTGAGCCTGCTGCTGCTGCAGTAGTAGTAGCTGCTGACGGTGGTGGCGCAGCCGCTGCTGTTGAAGAGAAGACTTCTTTCAACGTAATCCTGAAGAGCGCTGGTGCCAGCAAGCTGAACGTAGTAAAGGTGGTAAAAGACCTGACCGGCCTGGGCCTGAAAGAAGCCAAGGACCTGGTAGACGGTGCTCCGAAGCCTGTAAAAGAAGGTGTAGACAAGGCTACCGCCGAAGACATCGCCGCCAAGCTGAAAGAAGCTGGTGCAGAAGTAGAAATCGCCTAATTGCGCTGATTGATATTTCAGAACGAAGGCCCCATCGGTTACGGTGGGGCTTTTTCGTGTTCGCTTTTGTGCCAATAAAGTGTATTTTGTGTGGCCAGCAGGGGAGTAGGCGTCCGTATTATTCGAACGTGCTACGATGCGGTTGGTTTCTTGCACTTCTTCACATGACGTTTCCTCGCACCCTTTACCGTACCTGGATGGGCCAGCTATTGCTGGTGTTGCTGCTATGGCTGCTGCTATGCGCCAGTTTTCCGGGCAACCGCAGCGAAAGTGACGACGGCTACTTTTATGCATTGATGCTGCGGGATGCTGACATCCGTTCGCTGTTTCTGTCGAAGTACCTGCTGTACCTGCCGCTGGCTCGCCTTTTGCAGCATGGCTATGAATGGATAGTGGGGCCGATAGATGCCTACCAGTTTTTGCGGGGGCTGAGTGCACTGGCGGCTGCCGCTTCACTGTTACAGTTTTATAAGCTGCTGCGCTGTCAATTGAGGCTATCGGCCGAAGCCAGCTACATGGGTGTGGTGGCCCTGTTTGGTTGTTATGGTTTTTGGCGATACGCGGTAGAGGCCGAAGTGTATGCGCTGGCTATTTTGGCGGCGCTATGCTGGCTGCGGCTGGTGCTGCGCCTGGCCGAAGCAGGCAGCAGTCGCTGGTATCAGTGGCTGCTGGCGGGGGTAGTGGGTGGTGGTATAGTATGGCTGTACAAACCGCTGATAGTGGTAACGGCCTTCAGTTTTTCGGCCTACCTGTTGGTCGACAGGCGTTTTTGGCAGCGCTGGAGTTGGTATGTCGTTGCGTTGTCGGCCACGGTGTTGCTGGGCTATTGGGTCAGTTTTCAATGGCAGGTGGCACATAGCTCTTTCTGGAGTTTTGCCATGGAGGGTACCAACCGTGGGCTGGGTAGTCCGCTGAAGAGCTGGCTATTACTAGGTGCCAATGTCGTATCGTCCGTTTTTGTGTACGGATTGCCTGGCGTAGGGGAGCAGGTAGCCCGGTGGTTTCCGTTCAATGGGATAGAAGAAGAGGTGTACCTGGCACAGCATCATACTGGCAAAGCCTGGATAGCAGCTGCTTGCCTGGCGGCATGGGTCGTTTGCCTTTGCGTAGCATTAATAAGGGTTTTGTGCCGTCGGCCGCATATAGATGGCCGTTGGCGTTTTTTTGCAGCCTGGGTATTGATGTACGGTATCGTCATCAGCTTGATTGATGCAGATGGAGTGGAGCCCTGGCTGCTGGTGGTACCAGCGTTGCTGGTGTGGCTGTTGTTGCTTTTTTTTCCGGTTGGGCAGCAGCCGGCACCGGTGCATCGTGCCGCACTATGGTTGATGGTAGGCTTGCTACTGGCTACCAATCTGGTGGGGGGCTACCTGATGATAAGAGATGCCGCCGGCGATTATAGCCGGGCCGTTGCTGCTCCGCTATTGCGGAATGCTTCGGACAGGGATTATGTGTTATCGTTCGGCAGCTCCAATACCCTGGGATACCTACGGTATTATTCGACGGCGAAAGTGGGCCTGCCGGAACAGGCTTTTGAGAAAAGCATAGCGGCGGCGGATAGTACCCTGCAGGCTGGCGGGAAGGTTTGGTTGTTGGCCGATTTTGTAAAACCGGCAGCGGCGCTGCAGCATCGCAATAGAGCCAGCTGGGAGCTTTGGAAAGCATGGATGCAAACTAACGAGGAGCGCATTGAGCTGGTGGATGGCCCGGAGCGTGGCATGCAGCTGTACAGACT
>CANHEC010000114.1 GCA_947459455.1 Chitinophagaceae bacterium | reverse complement strand
TCATGAACGCCTGCCGGTGAAAAAGGCCTCGCTTTTTAACTATTACCTGCTCAGCCGCCAGGCCGAAGTGTATTACTACAACAATCTGCAGCAGCTGGGTTTGCAAGAAAGCCTACGGGCGCTGGACCGGGCTCAGCAAATGAACGATAGCCTGCTGATGGCGGATGGCAGCAATTTTGTGGGGTTGTTTTACATGAATATGGACAGCGCAGCGAAGGCTGTGCCTTATTTCTACAAGGGCCTGGCTTACATCAAGCCCCCACCTTACGACGACCGGTATTTCAATCTCAGCTATCCGCACCATTTGTATGGCAACCTGGCCGAAGCCTATCTCAAGCTGCAAAAGCTTGATAGCTCCATTTATGGCTCCTACCAATCGCTTAAGCATGCCGAAGCCATCGGCCGTGGCCGTGGAATGGCCATCGCCCATGTTAATTTGGGAGAAGTGTTTTTGGTGCAGCAGAAGCCCGACTCGGCATTGATGCATTTTCAGCAGGCCGTTGGTATCGCGGCGCAGTCAGAGGATTTTGATGTGGAGCAAATGGCGTACGGCGGGGTGGGACGTGCCTATCTGGCCCTGGGTGATGCGCAGCGGGCTCGTCAACAGTTTGATGCGGGTATGGCGGTGATGACAAGGTTTCCTCAGCTCAACCGGTTTTTTGCCCTGCAGTTTTTGAATGCGGTAGCAAGGGCCTACCGGCAAATGAATGACCGCGAAAGACTGGCAGCTGTGCTGGAAAAGGTGAACACCTTGCAAAGCGAAGCACTGCAGGGTACCAACCAACAGCTACAAATCATTTTGAATGCCAGTATCGACAATGAAAAGCGATTGCTTAGCCTGGAAGTGAGCGAAGCACGGCAGGCACAGAAGTTGGCCAATAGCCGCTTTGCTATTACGCTTACCTCCATGGCGCTGCTGGGATTTGTGTTTTTGCTGTATTACTACTACCAAAAGCAACGCAATGCGATGAACCGGATTCGGCAGAAAATCAGCCAGGACCTGCACGATGATATCGGCGCCTCGCTGAGCAGCTTGCAGATTTACGGTACCATTGCCCGCCAAACCATGCAAACCGAGCCAGCTAAGGCTGCCGCCATGATTGATAAGATCGTGGGCCAGTCAAACGAGCTGATGGACAATATGAGCGACATTGTCTGGAGTATGCAGCCGGCAGATGGACAAGCAGCATCGCTGCAAAGCCGCATCAAAAACTATGGGGCGGAGCTGCTCCATAACAAGGATATCGCATTTGAATACCAGATACTACCCGAGGCCGAAAAAAGTCTCGAACACTTGCTGGCACGCAAGAACGTACTACTGATTGTAAAAGAGGCGATTAATAATATAGCCAAGTACAGTCAGGCGACCGCTGCGCAGGTGCAGCTCAGCATTAGTGGTACCGAGCTGCTGGTAGATATACGCGACAATGGTATTGGCTTTGACGTAGAAAACGAACATGGCAGTGGCAATGGCTTGCGCAATATGCGCCACCGAACCGCGGAGCTGCGAGGCCAGCTACAGCTGCGTTCGGCACCCGGCCAGGGTACACATATTCAGGTACGGATACCGCTCACAAGTTTGGGGCGCAAGTCGGCTATTTGGTAAATCGTGCTGTTGGTCAAGTGAACTAATTTCACCACCATGAAGACGATGCGTTTGTTATGGATGATGGTGGCCTGCCTGTTGGCCACATCGGTCATTGGGCAGCAGGCCACTATTTCCAGCATGGGCGTGGGCGAGCTGCGTATTTTAAAAACACAACGGCAGGTAGAGCAGGTACTGGGCAAACAGCTGCCGGTGCGCAGTAAGCAAGCGGCAGACCACGGCATGGATACCGTGTGGGCAGACTACCAGGGTATCCGGCTACGTCTGGTGTTTTCGTACTATACCCTCATGGATGATGATCTGCCATCGCCGAAACTGTATTCCCTGTACACGGAGGCATCCGGTGCAAAGACACGCAGCGGCATAGCGCTGGGCGATGATAAGTTTGACATCATCAGAAAACTGGATGGCCGCCGGCTGACGGTAGGACCCGATTGGCGAAAAGAGGACATGCCCGATAAGCAGCGCTATAGCGTGGTGCGCCTTTCCGATTACGATAACAGTACCTACCTCTGCTTTTATTTTACCGACAACAAACTGGTAGTCTTTGAGGCAGGCGTAGAAGAAGGTTGCTGATAGCAGACACACTATAATGCTTTATCTGTATTGGCGGCGGCTATGCGTTTTTCAGCCTGTTCCCGCTCCATATCTATGATCCAGTCTTTGCGGCGCAGCTCGAAATTGGTGCCCAGGTAAAGGCGCCGTACGTGCTCATCATCGGCCAGCTCGGGCGCCGTACCGTGCTTAAAAATTTTGCCTTCAATCAGCAGGTAGGCGCGGTCGCAAATGCTCAGGGTTTCATTCACGTTGTGATCGGTAATGAGGATACCAATATTGCGGTACTTCAGTTTGGCTACTACGGTTTGAATGTCTTCCACCGCAATGGGGTCTACCCCGGCAAAGGGTTCATCAAGTAATATAAACTTGGGGTCCACTGCCAATGCCCGGGCTATTTCGGTGCGTCGGCGTTCGCCACCACTCAGGCTGTCGCCATTGTTTTTGCGTACATGGTGCAGGTTGAATTCCGTTAGTAGTTCCTCCACCTTTTGCTGTCGTTCGTTTTTTTTCAGCTTCGTCATTTCCAGCACCGCCATGATGTTGTCTTCCACAGTCAGCTTGCGAAATACGCTGGCTTCCTGCGGCAGATAGCCAATGCCCATTTGGGCCCGCTTGTACATGGGCAGTTTGGTGATGTCAACATCGTTGAGGTACACCTGCCCTTCATCGGGCCTGATGAGGCCCACCACCATGTAAAAGTTGGTGGTTTTACCAGCGCCGTTGGGCCCCAGCAGGCCTACTATTTCGCCCTGGGTCACGTTTACCGATACATGATCCACCACGGTGCGGCCACCGTAGGTTTTTACCAATTGCTCTGTACGAATGGTGAGTTGCAAATGCCGGATGTTTTGGCAAATGTATAGGCTGCCGGCGCTTGGTGCTGGTGCAGTTTTCTTAAATGTGCCAGGCTGCAAGCCAGCTTTGGCAGCGGTCAGCAGGGTCGCAAATGGCCTGAGAGCGAAGGGTTTGCATTCCACAGATTTTGCTGAAACCGGCCGCCGGACCTAAGTTTGCTGAAAGCGCTACGTCGGAAACCCCCGGCGCCTGGCCACAAAATGCCGGCAAAGAGGGCCACGGGGCGAACATATTGCCACCCAAACGGGTATTTGTTCGCGTCGCTTACTGGCGACGAGCCTTGAAAATAAACCCACATGAAAGTAAACGAACACATTGCCCGGGCCAACGGCAGCACACTGGTAAGTTTTGAGGTACTCCCCCCCCTCAAGGGCAAAACCATCCAAACGCTTTATGAGCACCTCGATCCGCTGATGGAGTTCAATCCGCCCTGGATCAATGTGACCTACCACCGTGCCGAAACCATGTTTAAAAAGAAAGCCGATGGCCACTTTGAAAAGGTGGAGGTACGCAAGCGGCCCGGTACAGTAGGTATTTGCGCTGCCCTGCGCAACCACTACAATGTAGATGCCATTCCGCACCTGATATGCGGCGGCTTTAGCAAGCAGGAAACTGAAAACGCCCTGATCGACCTGCATTTTCTGGGTATCGACAACGTGCTGGTACTGCGCGGCGATGCCGAAAAAAATGAACCCAGTTTTGTGCCACACCCCGATGGCCACCACCACGCTACCGACCTGCTGAAGCAGGTGGTAGACCTGAACCATGGCCTGTATTTGGAGAGCGATATACAAAACGGCGGTAAAACAGACTTCTGCATTGGCGTGGCCGGCTACCCCGAAAAACACTTTGAAGCCCCCAACCTGGAAATAGACCTGCAGTACCTGAAAGAAAAGGTGGATGGCGGTGCTGACTACATCATGACCCAGATGTTTTTCGACAACCAAAAGTTTTTCGAATTCGAAAAAGCCTGTCGTGCCTGCGGTATCAATGTGCCCATCATCCCGGGCCTGAAGCCGCTGACTACCAAGAAGCAACTGACCGTGCTACCCCGCATTTTTCATGTGGATATACCTACCGAGCTGAGCCTGGCAGTAATGAAATGCAAGAGCGACGCAGAAGTAGAGCAAATTGGTACCGAGTGGCTGATACAGCAATCGAAGGAGCTGAAAGCGCATGGCGTGCCGGTACTGCACTACTACACACTGGGCAAGCCCCGGGTAATCTGGAATGTGGTAAAGGAGATTTCGTAATGGCCTCGAGCCATGCCAGTATAAAAAAAGCGGTTCTCTTTACAGGGAGCCGCTTTTTTTAGTTTTTGCTGGTGCAAAAAACAAAAGGTTTATCGCAATCGCCATGCCGCAGGTGCTCCAGCACCTTGGCGGGCTTGCTGATCAGGCGGTAGCGGTTGAGATCGATGATTTCGACAGCGTGACAGCGGGCGGCTGGCTCAATGGCAGTAAGTACCAATTGCTCCAGTTCGCGGGCCGCTGCTTCCAGCATGTCGGCGTCGTCATGTTCTTTCCGCACCACGTACAGGTCGGTTTTTACTCGCTGCGGCATAAAAAAATGGCTTCTGACGGATGGATGGAAGGGCCGTGCGGGCTATGGTGGTGGCACAATTAGTAACCTACCATTCCGGCTTTTTGCGGACAGCCGCAGCCTTTGCCGCTGCGGGCGCTACCGCTACACGCAGCCAACCCTAACATCAACGTTACAAACAGTATCCATTTCATTTTGTTGGTCATAGCACAAATTTTTACGGATTTTGCGGTTCCGCCGCCACTTGATTAAACGCTAAAGTCAGCATTTTTCATACGCAGGCTAAAAAAAAGAACCTAGCATGGCCGAAATGCCGCACATATTGGTAGCCCCGCTCGACTGGGGCCTGGGCCATGCCACCCGCTGCATACCGCTGGTGCGTGGCCTGCTGGCGGCCGGCGCCCGGGTGACCCTGGCCGCCGAAGGGGCCCAGGCGGCCCTGTTGTCGGCCGAGTTTCCTCAGCTGCCAATGCTGCGCCTGCCCGGTTATGGCATCCGCTTCAGCCGCTGGTGCAACCTGACTACCATACTGGCCCAAATACCCCGCCTGCAGCGGCACATAGCAACCGAACACCGGTGGCTGCAAGCGCAGCAGGCGCTGCATCATTTTGATGCCATCATCAGCGACAACCGCTACGGCCTATGGACGCGAAGCTGCCCCAGCATACTGCTGACGCACCAGCTGCAGCCTGCCATGCCCCACGGGCTGGGATGGGCACAGGCGACGGCTCGCCGCCAATTTTATAAATGGATCGAACGGTTTGATGCCTGCTGGGTGCCCGATGTGGCCGATGACACCCACAACCTGAGTGGCCAGCTGGGCCATCCGGCCGAAATGCCGGCCATACCCGTGCACTACATAGGGCCGCTCAGCCGGCTGGAGCTGCCCCCCAAGCCACCGCTGAAAAAGTATGAGCTGATGATGCTGCTATCGGGGCCGGAGCCACAGCGAACCCTGCTGGAGCGCAAGCTGCTGGCGCAGGCTGCCGCTACCGAGGGTACCCACCTGCTGGTAGGCGGGCTGCCAGCTACGCCTCAGGCGCAGGTGGCCGTGCCTACCAATGTAGTGGCCGTGCCCCACCTGGCACCGGCCATGCTGACGCAAATGATGCTGGCCTCGAACTACGTACTGAGCCGCGGCGGCTATAGCACCCTGATGGATATGACCAAACTGGGATGCCGCGGTATACTGGTGCCCACACCCGGCCAAACCGAGCAGCACTACCTGGCCCGGCGCTGGCAGGCGCAAGGGCAGGCACTGGCCTTTGGCCAGCGGCGCTTGCGGCTACCCCTGGCATTGGCGGCAGCGCAGCAACATGCTTATTTGCCGCTGCAGCTGGCAGCAGCACCACCGCTGCAGCCGTGGCTACAAGCCTGGGTGCAGGGTATGGCAAAAGCGCCCCACTAGGCAAGGGCCACTTACTTTTGCGGCCCGCCACCGGCGGATTCTTCTGCGGGCATGATCAAAACATCTTCTGGAAAAGCGCACCTGGCTGTGCTGGCTGCCAACCTGCTGTTTGGCATCAACTTTAGCATGGTGAAGGTGCTGACGCCGGCACTGCTGAGCAGCTATGCGCTGAATGTGGTGCGCATTGTGATCAGCGTGGGGCTGTTTTGGGGCCTGTACCTGCTGCGGCCTTCGCAGGCCGGCATCGATCGGAAAGATGTGCCCCGCTTTTTGCTGTGCGCCGTTACCGGGGTGGCCATCAACCAGATCTTGTTCATCAAAGGCCTCTCGCTGACGAGCACCATTCATGGTTCGCTGCTGATATTGGGTACGCCCATTTTTATAACGGCAGCGGCGGCCTGGCTACTGCACGAACGCTTTGGGCTGCACAAGGCGCTGGGCCTGGCGCTGGGCATAGCCGGTGCCGCGGTGCTGGTGCTAAGCCGCCAGGGCGGCCCCAGCGGTACCGATGTGATGCTGGGCGATGTGCTGGTCATTATCAACAGCATCAGCTATGCCTTGTACTTTGTGTGGGTAAAGCCGCTGATGCTGAAGTACCCGCCGGTGCATGTTATTCGCTGGGTGTTCAGCTTTGGCATGCTGTTCATACTGCCATTCGGCGCAGTGGATTACCTGCATACCAGTTTTGCTACGTTTCCGCCGCAGGGCTGGGTGGCGCTGGCTTTTGTGGTGATAGGCGGCACCTTTTTGCCCTACCTGCTGAATATGTACGGGTTGAAGTACCTGGGCCCGGGTGTGACCGGCAGCTACATTTATACGCAGCCTTTTTTTGCAGCGCTGATTGGTATTTTGTTTTTGCAGGAAAGGTTTGGCTGGCCGCAGCTATTGGCCGGCGCCTGCATAGCGGGGGGCGTGCTGCTGGTAAACCGGCGGCCGGCTACCAACCGGGCTGCGACCAGCTGAGTACGGTTACTGCTGATGAAGGGCTGCCTGGCCCGACGGGCCACGCCAGCGGCGGGGGCCCGCAGCGCAGCGGAGGGCCGAGCGATAGCGAGCCCACAGGGGCAGGAACTGCTGCCGGGTACTGTACTGCAGCCGATAGCCCCGCTTCATGATTACCCGCAGGCAATCATGGATGCTAAAAGTTTTTGGGATAATCGAACAGCCAGAAGCGCTTGTCGGCC
>CANHEC010000113.1 GCA_947459455.1 Chitinophagaceae bacterium | reverse complement strand
TAAGTGTTGCTGTTGTTCTTGTTTTTCACCGGCATGCCGGAGAATACCGGCACTTCAGCCCTGTCGGTGCTACTAAGCGGCAGCTGTGTACCGGCAGTATCCAAATAAAAGCTCTGACCCGTTACATCAAACACCCGTACTACCGGTACCCGCTCAGTAATGTTGGCATGGAGGGTGCCTTTATTATCCATGTACAGCTGAGCATCTTCGATCCACACTTCTTTGCGCAGCCTGGCTTCTATTTTCCGCAGGTTCAGTGCTGCCAGTGGCTGCTTCACATTGCCGCCAGCCATGCTGGCAATGATTTGCTTTACTTCCTTTTCATCAATGAATACCTTGCCTGCCACCGCAGAAATGTTCACCAGCACGGCCTGGCAATTAGTTTGCTTACGCCGCTGCATACCACTGAACAGCAGGAAGATGACACCCGCTATCAGCAGCGACCACAGCGTATTGCCCACTATGCGATATATCTTTTGCTTCGGCATCAGTTTGTCATCATCAGTTGTTTTGCCTGCGGCAGCAGCAAGTCAATATCTCCGGCGCCTGCGGTGATGAGCAGAGCAGGCGTTTGTTGGGCCAAATGCTGCAGCCACTCTTCCCGCTCCATCACCCGGCATTGGCCCGCCGGCATCTTATCGGCTATCAGTTGGCTGCTTACCCCTTCCATGGGCAACTCACGAGCCGGATAAATTGGCAGCAGCACTACTTCGTCGGCCAGCGACAGCACGTCGGCAAAAGCAGCCGCCAAATCACGGGTGCGACTATACAGGTGCGGCTGAAAAAGCACCTGCATGCGTTGGCCGGGAAACAGCTGCCGGGCGCTGCTGATCAGGGCACGCAGCTCCTCGGGGTGGTGTGCATAATCATCAATCAGTATACGGCCATTGGCCTGTGCACCGGGTGCCAGCACATACTCAAAGCGCCGACGAACTCCCTGATAGCTGGCCACTCCCGCTTTTATCAATTCATCGCTGATGCGCAGTGCTTTGGCAATGCAAATAGCCACCAGCATATTCTCAATATTGTGCAAGCCACCTACCTGCAGCTGCACATCTCGCAACACGGTACCTGCTACATGAGCATCAAACAAATAGCCACCCTGCTGTACCCTGATATTGGCTGCATACACATCAGCGGGCGCATCGTGTCCATGGTGGTGATGATCGTGCTCATCAAATTCGGCATCCACTACCGCATGGTGTATGTCGTCATCACTCAGTTTGTAGCTGAGCAACCGGCTAGGTGCTGCCTCATCCAACTGCAGCAAATGATGCTTGCGGATGAGTAAGCCACCGGGGCGCAAGCGACCCGCAAAAGCTACAAACGCTTCCCGCATCGCTTCTACCGTACCATATATATCCAGGTGGTCGGCATCCATGGCTGTTACCACCGCTATATCGGGCGACAGTTTCAGGAAGCTGCGATCATATTCATCCGCTTCCACCACCGTCACATTATTGGCACTGCTCCAAAAATTAGTTTGATAGTTGACTGATACCCCGCCCAGGAACACATTGCAACCGTAACCACTATGCCGGAGCAGGTGGCCTACCATGGTGCTGATACTCGTTTTGCCATGGGTACCGGCGATGCAGATATTGAAGCTGTTTTCAGTAATGATCTGCAGTACATCACTACGCTTTACTACCGGATACTGCTGGGCTCTGTACCAGTTCAGCTCGGTATGATCAGCCGGAATAGCAGGAGTATATACTACCAGTTGCACATCTTTATCCAACAGCGCCACATCATCAGTATAATGAATGGATGCGCCTTCTGCCTCCAGCTGTCGCGTCAGTGCGGTGGGCGTTTTATCATAGCCGCTTACCACCACTCCTTTCGAAAGAAAGAAGCGGGCAATGGCACTCATGCCAATGCCGCCGATCCCGGCGAAGTAAATGCGTTTGATATCGTTCAGCACCATCATACTATACTCTTCAATATGGTTTCAGCAATCACCTCATCGGCATGGCGCAGCGCCTGTGCAGCGATGTTGGCAGCCATTTGTTGTCGTTTCTCAGCATCGTTTGCCAGCGCCAATACAGCGGGCACCAGTTGTACCGCAGCATCAGCATCTTTTATCAGCATGGCAGCCTGCTTATTTACCAGCGCCATGGCATTGGCAGTCTGGTGATCTTCGGCGGCAAAAGGAAAAGGCACAAAAATGGCTGGCTTACCAGCCATGCACAACTCAGCCACACTCATGGCACCGGCACGACTGATCACCATATCCGCTGCAGCGTAGGCCTTGTCCATTTCGGCTATAAATGTGTGCTGACTCACATGGCTGTCGGCGGCCTTGTGCTGCCATGCTTTGCCTGTTTGCCATAGCACCTGTACACCGGCATCCAGCAGTTGTGGCAGTCCGGCATGTACAGCTTCATTGATACTACGAGCACCAAGACTACCCCCAATTACCAGCAGCGTTACCTTGTCGGGTGCCAGTCCAAAAAAGCGGCGTGCCGAAGCTGTATCAGTACTGATGTGCTGTATTTCGCTTCGCACAGGATTACCGGTCAGCAGTAATTTTTCAGCAGGAAAGAAACGCTCCATGCCTTCCACCGCTACAAATACTTTCACCGCCTGCTGGCCCAGCATTTTATTGGCCTTGCCAGCAAAAGCGTTGCTCTCGTGCAAGAAAGTGGGAATGCCTTTGGCCTGCGCAGTCTTCAGTACCGGGTAGCTGCTGTAGCCGCCCACCCCAAACACCGCATCGGGCTTGAAAGCACTTAAAATGCTATGCACTTGCCAAAAACTCTTGATCAGCTTCCAGGGCAGCGTCAGGTTCTTCCACCAATGGGCTCTGTTGAAGCCCGCAATATCCAGCCCTTTGATGTTATAGCCAGCCTGCGGCACTTTCTCCATCTCCATTTTGCCCTGTGCACCTACAAACAAAATATTGCAAGCCGGCTGTAGCCTGCGCAAAGCATTGGCCACGGCTACTGCCGGAAAAATATGTCCGCCGGTACCGCCTCCTGCAATCAATATGTTCAGCGGCCGACTCATGCTTTCACCTCCTGCAGATTGTTGGTTTCTTCCTTCCCTTCCAGTTGGTCCATATTGCGGGCTACACTCAGCAGAATGCCGATGCTAAAACAGGTAAATAGAAAAGACGTGCCCCCCATACTCACCAGCGGCAGTGTAACACCCGTTACCGGAAAGATGCCCACATTCACCGCCATATTACTAATGGCCTGGATGGCCAGCGTGACACCAAGGGCCATGGCCAGGAAAGTACCGAAGGCGTATGGGAAACGACGCACAATGCGAATGCAGCGGAAGAGGAACGCCAGGTACAGGAACAACAACAAAGCGGCGCCCGCTACACCATACTCTTCGATGATAATAGCATAGATAAAATCGCTGTAAGGGTGTGGCAAGAAATTCCGTTGTTCACTATTTCCGGGTCCCAGTCCAAGCCAGCCGCCTTTGGCAATTGCTATATTGGCTTGCTTCACCTGAAACGCCACATCACCGTCTTTGGCATAAATAAAATCCTGGATACGACTGATCCATGTACCTACCCTACCTGTACTTCGCATTTTTTGTACCACCTCCACGTCAGCGTCAGCGGCTTTGGCAACGGGCGGTTCGTAGGTAGCAATGGCGGCACCAATCAGGATAATCACAGGAATACTGGCAACCGCCACCGTTGCCAGGATATGTTTGATTCTTACCCTGCCAATGAACATTACCAGCAAGCCGGTGGCACCCGTGAGCAAACAGGTACTGAGGTTGGCAGGCGCAATGAGCAGGCAGGTGAGTCCGATGGGCATGAGCAGTGGCAGAAATCCCTTCTTAAAATCAGTAATCACCTCTTGCTTACGGCTCAGCTGGCGGGCCAGGTACATGAACAATGCCAGGCGAGCAAAATCGGAGGTTTGAAAAGTGAGATTGATGATGGGGAGCTTGATCCAACGATTGGCTTCATTCAGATTGGCACCAAATAGCAGCGTATAGGCCAGCAAAGGAATAGATAAGAGGTAAGCCCATAAGGCCACTTTGCTGAACAGGCGATAGTTGATGAGATGCACCCCATAGATAATGATGACGCCGATGACAATGAAGGTGGTTTGGCGGAACAGGTAATACTCGGTATTGCCTTTATTCTGCTTATAAGCCAGCGATCCGGTAGAGCTGTACACTGCCAGCAGGCTGATGACTACCAGCACGGCCACAATGCTCCAGATAACCCGGTCGCCTTTGGTCTTGCTGCTCAATGCCAGCACACCGCCGCCATCGCTGTCGGCAAACGAAAGGTTTATTTCATCTACTATGTTTTTCCAGGCGCCCAATTAAAGTTCCTTTACAGCTGTTTTAAACTGGTTTCCACGATCCTCGTAGTTCTTGAACAAGTCGAAGCTGGCACATGCCGGCGATAACAATACTGCATCACCCTTTTCTGCCATCTTGTAGGCCAGCATCACGGCTTCCTTTGCGCTTCCTGCATCTGCTATTACCGGCACTTTACCCTCAAACGCTTCGTGCAGCTTCTGATTATCGACACCCATGCAAATGATCGCCTTTACCTTTTCAGTAACCAAATCTTCAATGATGCTGTAGTCATTGCCTTTGTCTACACCACCCAGTATCAGCACTGTTGGCTTGGTCATGCTTTCCAGCGCATACCAGGTACTGTTGATGTTGGTAGCTTTGCTGTCATTAATGTATTCCACTCCGCGAATGGTAGCCACCGGTTCCATCCGATGCTCCAGACTTTCAAAATTTTGAACGGCTTCCCTGATCTTGTCCTTTCGGATATCCAGCACCGTTGCAGCTATTCCCGCAGCCATTGTGTTGTACTGATTGTGTTTTCCTTTCAAAGCAAAGTCGTGAATGCTCATCCGCACCTCCTGCTCCTTCACTTTTATGAGCATCTCCTCGTCTTTGATGTAAGCTCCCTGGCGCACTTCTTTTTTCATGGTAAATGGCAATAGGTTAGTTAGGTTACTGAATTTATGTAGGTTAGTTGCAGTCACTTCGTCGTCGGCACAGTAGATGAGGCAGTCGCTTTCCTGCTTGTTGGCAATGATTTTGAACTTGGCATCGATGTACTGCTGAAACTGGTAGTTGTATCGATCAAGGTGGTCTTCAGTGATATTGAGCAGGATAGCGACATCCGCTCTGAATGAAACAATATCATCCAGCTGAAAGCTGCTGATTTCGGCTACGTATAGCTGTTTCGGATCGGTAGCTACCTGCCTCGCAATGCTTACGCCAATGTTTCCTACCAGGGCGCAGTCGAGGCCTGCATGCCGGCAGATATGATAAATAAGCGAAGTCGTAGTGCTTTTGCCATTGCTACCGGTGATGGCAACAATTTTGCTGCCATTCATGTAACGATAAGCAAACTCAACCTCGCTGATCAGCAAAATCCCTTTGTCGCGAATCGCTTTCACGGCAGGAGCCTTTTCCGGAATGCCAGGACTTTTCACCACTTCATCTGCAGCCAGCAGGCGCTCCATATTGTGCCCGCCCTCTTCGTAGCCAATACCAGCCGCCACCAGTTCGTCGGCAAAGCCGGTACCAATGCGTCCGCCATCGCTTACAAACACATCATAGCCTTTGGCTTTCGCCAGCAATGCTGCGCCTACTCCGCTTTCGCCTGCACCTAATATGATGATCCGCTTGCTCAACTGCGTTATCGCATTTTTAGCGTGATGACAGAGAAAATGACCAGGATAATAGTGACTACCCAAAAGCGAACAGCAATCTTGCTTTCATGATAGCCCAACTTCTGATAATGGTGATGCAGTGGACTCATCAAAAAGATGCGCCTACCCTCTCCGTATTTTCGCTTTGTATACTTGAAATATGATACTTGCAGGATGACACTCAGATTCTCTACCAGGAATACACCGCAGAAAATAGGAATCAGCAGTTCCTTGCGTACAATGATTGCCAGCGAAGCGATGATACCACCCAATGCAAGACTGCCGGTATCGCCCATAAATACCTGTGCCGGATAAGCATTGTACCAAAGAAACCCTACACAAGCCCCGATGAATGCCCCGATAAAAATGGAGAGCTCACCCAGGTTGGGGATATACATGATGTTGAGATACTCTGCAAAACGAATATTACCGCTGGTGTAGGCGAAAAAACCCAAGGCTGCTCCGATGATGGCGGACACCCCTGTTGCCAGGCCATCTAATCCATCGGTGATGTTTGCCCCGTTGGATACAGCTGTAATGATGAATATGACAACAATGATGTAAAGAATGTAAGTATAGTCCTCCCAGGTTTTAGGAAGTAGCTTCGCATAATTGAACTCGTGTCCCTTTACAAAAGGAATAGTGGTGATAGGTGTCTTTACTTTTACAAATCGATGTTCTTCACCATCGATGTATTTCACCGTCTCTCCCACCAGCCGTTCTTTCGACTGCAGCACTACCTGCTGGCTGTTTCCGATTATCTCCCGTTCTACCACTACAGACTTATTGAAGTAGAGTGTAGCACCCACAATAAGGCCCAGCCCAATTTGACCCGCCACTTTGAATTTTCCTGCCAGCCCGTCAGCATCTGCTTTTTTGTAAGCAATGCCTTTTGCTTTCGCAATACGCTTTGCCCGCAGCTTCAGGTAATCATCTACAAAGCCGATCATTCCACACCACACCGTCACCAGCAGCATGAGCAGGATGTAGATATTATCGATACGGGCAAACAACAGCGTAGGTACCACAATGGCCAGCAGGATGATAAAGCCCCCCATCGTGGGCGTATTGGCCTTGTCTACTTCCCCGGGCAGGCCCAGTTCACGCACCGCTTCACCAATTTGCAGGCCCTGCAGTTTGCGAATAATGCGACGACCAATCAGCATCGTAATGATCAGCGAAAGCATTACCGCCATGGCAACCCTGAAAGTGATAAACTGAAACAGGCCAGCGCCTGCCAGATCAAATTCGGTTCGCAACCAGTTGAATAGACTGTACAACATGATGGTAATGGATTCGGAGGAACGATTTACTTGTCTTGTTCAGCAAACTGTTTTGTCAATTCTTCTTTATCATCAAAGTGGTGTTTTACCCCATTGATCTCCTGATACTTTTCATGGCCTTTGCCCGCTACCAAAATGATGTCGCCAGGTTGGGCCATCATGACAGCAGTCTTTATTGCCTCCCTACGGTCGGCAATTACCAGGCAACGGCGCTTGTGCTCACTCTTCATATCGGCCTGCATATCGGCCAGTATTGCCTGCGGGTCCTC
>CANHEC010000112.1 GCA_947459455.1 Chitinophagaceae bacterium | reverse complement strand
CATTTCTTTAATGGCCAGTTCAGCCAGGTCGGCATCGCTGCTTTGCCACATGCCATCGCCTTCAAAGCAGAAATATTCAAGGCCGTAGCAAGCCTTATCGGCATCGGGTACCATATCGGGGCTCCAGCTTTTGAAGTTTTGCACCCGCCCTACTTTCACTGCCGGGTCATGAATGTAAATCCAGTTGTCGCTGAATTTTTGCCGCTCGGTCACTACCAATACCACGGTTAAAAAATCGCGGTAGCGCAGCGCATCGGCCGCTTTGCGGGCAGGAGCCGGCAATTCGTTTTTAATGCCGGCCACCAACTGGCGGATGGGGGCGGTTGAAATCACATAGTCAAAAGGGCCTACCCATTCACCATGATTGTTTTGTAGCTGCCATTCACCGGCAGGCTGCTGTTGCATTGCTTCAATGCCGGTACCCATTTGCACCCTTACGCCCATGGCTTCGGCCTTTTGGCGGCAGGCCTGCCACATTTGGCCCGGTCCCAGCCGCGGGTACCTGAATGAATCGATCAGTGTTTTGATCAACTGATCACCATCTTTCGATTTTTTAGCTGGAAACAAAGCATTCGCAATGGCAGTGCGTAGCGACAGGCCCTTAATGCGCTGTGCTGCCCAGTCAGCCGAAATTTCCGTACAAGGGATGCCCCATACCTTTTCGGTATAGGTTTTAAAAAAAATGCGGTACAAGCGCCAGCCAAACTGATTGGCCACCCATTCTTCAAAGTTGGCCGGGGCTTTGTTTGGCCGCAGTTTGGCCCAGCCGTAGCTGGCAATACAGCGGATGGTTTCCCATATGCCCAGTTTCAGCAAGGCCTCGCTGGCTACCAGTGGGTAGGCAAAAAATTGTTGATTGTAATAGATACGGCTGCTTCGCGGACGCTCCAGCAGTTCATCGGCCAATATTTCAGTCCAAAAAGCTTCCACTTCTTTGCTTTTGCTAAAAAAGCGGTGCCCCCCGATGTCGAAATGGAAGCCCTTGTAGGACTCGGTACGTGAAATACCGCCAACGAGGGTGGGATGCTTTTCGAATACAGTAACCTGGGTAAAGCCGGCTTTGGCCAGCAAATAGGCGGCAGTAAGGCCGGCAGGACCGGCACCAATGATGGCAATGCGGGCAGCGGTGTTATTCACGGGGTGGCAAATATAGGCGGCAGTGCCATGCCTGCCGAGGCAGGCTTTGCACAGGGCGTTCCGGCAATTCCCATAGATTTGCGATGTACCAATACGTGACCCCCCGAATGGAGGAGATTTTAATACTGTTGGGCCTCATCATCCTGAATGGCTTGTTTTCCATGAGCGAAATAGCCCTGGTGTCGGCCCGAAAAAGCCGCCTCGAAAACCTGGCCGACAATGGCAATAGCCAGGCAGTGGCAGCGCTGAAACTGATAGAAAAGCCCGAGATTTTCTTAAGCACGGTTCAGGTAGGTATCACCCTCATTTCTATTATCACGGGTTTATATTCAGGCGAAAAATTCAGTAAGGATCTGGAGCCAATTGTAGCGAACATACAATGGCTGAAACCCTATGCAGCCTCCGTCAGCACAGGGGTGGTGGTAATGCTTGTTACGTTTCTTTCCATTCTCATTGGCGAATTGGTGCCAAAGAAATTGGCCATGCTGCAGTCGGAAAAAATCGCACTGGTGTCGGCGCCATTCATGCTGTTCCTGTCGAAAGCAACCATGCCCATCATTTGGTTGCTCAACAGTGTGGCGGGCCTCTTCTTCCGCCTGTTCAAAATAAAGGACACCAAAATGAGTGTGGTGACCGAAGAAGAAATTAAAGCCCTGGTGAGCGAAAGCGCCGAAAGCGGGGAAATAGACGAAACTGAACAACAAATCATTGAGCGGGTTTTTCACCTGGGCGACCGCAGCATCACCTCGCTGATGACTCACCGAAGCGATATCATTTGGCTGCCGGTGGGCGGTACCATAGCCGACCTGCTGCCACGGCTGCAGCCCAATGCCCACAGTGTATACCCGCTGTGCCAGGGCACCATCGACGATATCAAAGGCATACTGCAGCTAAAAGACATTGTGCTGGCCGACCGTAATACCCTGCTCGCCGATTTTATGCGGGAAGCCATTTTTGTGCCCGACAATAACACAGCTTACCAGCTGATGGAAAAGTTCAAGCAAACCAAAGTGCACAGTGCATTTATAGTGGACGAATACGGCACATTGCAGGGCATGATCACGCTGAACGACATTTTGGAGGCGATCGTGGGAGATATTCCGGAGCAGGGCGACGATGACTATGAAATAGTAAAGCGGGCCGACGGCACCTATCTGGTAGATGCCCGGCTGAGTTTTTATGATTTTCTGAGCCGTTTTGATAAGGAAGACTGGATGGAAGACGACGACGATTTTGATACCGTTGGTGGCTTCATTATTCACCACCTGGAGCGGATTCCCAGTACAGGTGACGTGTTCGAATGGCGAGGCTTCAAGTTCGAGATTGTGGACAAAGACGGGGCCCGCATCGACAAAATACTGGTAGAGCTACGCGATAAATCGCTGCTGCCTGAAGATGAGGCCGCTGATGAGATAGGCCCGACAAACGACACTCCTACCGATCAAAACTGAAAATCAACCTCCGACTCGGGGTTGTTCAGCTTATAACTTTTCTTTTGGCCAGCTGCCTGCACATGGTGCATATTGATTTGCTCCCGCTTGTATTCGTACAGCATCCAATTAGTAATGTGTAGCTGCTGTACCGATTTTACGCCGGTCACCTCCAGATAGCACCAAATGCTCTCCTCTACCCGTTCGAATCCCAGATAGCGCAGCTGTACCGGCCGGCCGTTCAAACGAATCTGCATTTTTTCGGCCAGATATCGGCTGATCAGGGTGTCCGTTTGGGCAGTGGCCTGCGTCTTGTACAGGTCAATTTTCTGACCCGGAAACCGCATTTTCAGCGTATTCTCAAAGTCGTCGGTAAAAATGCGAACACTCGTTTCCAGGGTTTGCTCCGCTGCATTGTGATTCAGCTCGACCACGCTGACATAAAAAGGATGCCAGAAGAGAAGGCCAGATAGTAAAGAGGCAACAAGGAACTGCATGCCCCAAATGTCGGGCCGGGTGACGGCTCTGCCAAAAAACCACTCCGAACGGCGCTTATGAACAGCGGTACGATGGCGGGATGAAGGAAACCCAATATATTGGCGTCCTATTTTGTTTTGTAAGCCTCGGAATCAAGTATCAGCAGCATGTTTTGGGACTATTTCCACATTGGTTGGGAGCACATTATCAATCGGTCGGCCTGGGACCATCTCTTGTTTATCATGGCGTTATCGGCCATTTATGTGTTCAAAGACTGGAAGCAGGTCTTGATTCTGGTAACGGCTTTCACCATTGGGCACACCATCACGCTGGTGTTGGCCACGTTCAATATCATTCGCTTTAGCAGTGCCTGGATCGAGTTCCTGATCCCGGTTACCATCATGATCACGGCGTTCATCAATACTTTTTTGAAGAAGTTTACCCCTAAATCCGTCAGCCTTAATTATTTCCTGGCCCTGTTTTTCGGGCTCATTCACGGCATGGGCTTTGCCAGCGGGCTGCGCAGTTTGTTGGGCAAAGAGTCGGACATCCTTATTCCGCTACTGGGCTTTAATATAGGGCTGGAAGCCGGCCAACTGGTGGTGGTGGCGGTGATGCTGCTGGCAGCTGCTATTTGGCAGGGCCTCTTCAAAGTGAGCCGCCGCGACTGGGTACTTTTTTTAAGTGGCGGCGCCTTTATGGCTGCGCTGGTAATGGCGATTGAGCGATTGCCTTTCAATGTTTGAGAAAATCCATTTCGAAACCAATACAAAACAAACGTGCAATGAGAAAATGGTTGATGCTGCTGATGGGTGCGGGTACCTGTGTGGCTGCGATAGCGCAGGACATACAGAACAATCCGAAGAGCAACCACGGCAATAAGTTTGAACAGCTGGGCACTATACTGCCTACGCCCAACGAATACCGGACTGCCAGCGGTGCCCCGGGCCCCAAATACTGGCAGCAGCGGGCCGATTACAAAATCAGTTGCGAGCTGGATGAAGCCAAACTGGAGCTGCGCGGCAAGGAAACGATCACTTATTTCAACAACAGCCCCGATGTACTCACCTACCTGTGGCTGCAGCTGGATGAAAACGAACACGATCCCACCGTTGGCAGCGCTGTGTTCGACGAAAGCCGGGTCCGTAGCAATATGACAGTAGGCGACCTGACCGGTATTGACCGGCGCAGCATCATGGAAGGCCATGGCGACAAGATCGAATATGTAAAAGACGCCACTGGTAAAGCGCTGCGGTACACCATCAACCAGACCATGATGCGGGTAGACCTGCCCAGCCCCCTCAAACCAGGTCAGCAGTTCATTATGAACATTGGCTGGCATTACAAAATACCGGACCGCATGACACTGGGCGGCCGCGGTGGTTTTGAGTTTTTTCCGAAAGACGGCAACCACGTGTTCACCATGGCACAGTGGTTTCCCCGCCTTTGCGTGTACAGCGATTTTCAGGGCTGGCAGAATCACCAGTTTACCGGTCGGGGCGAGTTTGCCCTCGTATTTGGCAACTATGATGTAGAAATGACGGTGCCCGCCGACCACGTGGTAGGTGCTACCGGCGAATGCCAAAACTATCAGCAAGTGCTGAGCCCGGCACAGTGGGCCCGCTGGACCAAGGCCCAAACCGCCAAAGATGTGGAAGAGGTGGTGACACTGGAAGAAGCCAAAAAAGCGGAGCTGCGCCTCAATAAATCGTTGGCTAAAAAGACGTGGAAATACAAAGCCAATATGGTACGTGACTTTGCCTGGACCAGCAGCCGCAAGTTTGTATGGGATGCCCTGCCTACCTACGTGGATGGCAAAAAGGTGATGTCGATGAGCTACTATCCCAAAGAGGCATACAACCTGTGGCGTCGCTACAGCACCAAAGTGGTAGCACATACCATCAAAAGCTATAGCAAGTTTTCTATTCCTTACCCCTATCCGGTCGCTATCAGCGTAGAAGCCAGCAACGGTATGGAATACCCGATGATTTGCTTTAACAATGGCCGCTGCGCAGAAGATGGCACCTATACGGAAGCCACCAAGTATGCCATGATCGGCGTGATCATCCACGAAGTGGGACACAACTTCTTCCCGATGATTGTGAACAGCGATGAGCGCCAATGGAGCTGGATGGACGAAGGGTTGAACACCTTCACGCAGTACCTCACCGAAGAATTGTTTGACAACAAATACCCCAGCCGCCGCGGGCCGGCCTGGGCCATTGCCGACTACATGCGCCTGCCCAAAGAGCAGTTGGAGCCCATCATGACCAACAGCGAAAACATTGTACAGTTTGGCCCGAATGCATATAGCAAACCTGCTACAGGCCTCAATATTCTTCGCGAAACCATTATGGGCCGTGAGCTTTTTGATTTCGCCTTCAGAGAGTACAGCCGCCGCTGGGCATTCAAGCATCCTACGCCGGGCGACTTTTTCCGCACGATGGAAGATGCCAGTGCGGTAGATCTCGACTGGTTTTGGCGTGGTTGGTTTTACAGCATCGACCCGGTAGATATTTCGCTCGATACCGTTCGGTTGTTTCAGCTGAATGCAAGCGCCGGCGCTCCCCCATTCCGCCCGGGCAACGATACGCTGCAGGTGGCAAAACCTATGTTGCTGCCTTTTGAAGATGTGTCTAAAATTCGCAACCGCGAAGACAAGTCGATTGTGTTTGAAACCGACCGCGATACCACCCTCCGCGACTTTTACTGGTACTATGCCCGCGGAATGAAGCGGGTAGACAATACCCCCATCATACGGGAACGCCAGGCGCCTGAGGCGACGACGGAAGCCGAATTGGCCCCGTGGAAAGACAAGTGGATTTATGAGTTGAAGTTTACGAACAAGGGCGGCCACGTAATGCCCCTGATCATTGAGTGGACATTTAAAGACGGCACCAAAGAAGTTGATCGGATTCCGGCCGAAATATGGCGCAAAAATGAAAAAGAAGTCATCAAAGCCTTTATCAAGAGCAAGGAAGTAGCCAGTATACAACTGGACCCAATGCGTGAAACGGCTGACATTGATGAGTCGAACCATCGCTGGCCAGTGTCTGCTGCACCGAGCCGCTTCCAACTTTTCAAGGGAGGCTTCCGTAACCGCAATGCCGGTGCTGGCGCCCCCAACCCCATGCAGCGGGAAATAAAGTAACAATCAGCGACCAACGTAGCGTTTTACCATCCGCCGGTTTTATAACCGGCGGATTTTTTTGCTACACACACCAGGCTTAGCAAAAACAAAAAGGCCAGCACGCCTGTGGCGGTACTGGCCTTTTATGCGGTCGGGATGACTGGATTCGAACCAGCGACCCCTTCGTCCCGAACGAAGTGCGCTACCGGGCTGCGCTACATCCCGCTATGCCTTTTTTTGAAAGCGGTGGCAAAAGTAAGCGGAAAAACCAAACAAGAAGCAGCGAGCAACAGGCAAAAAGACCGGGTGCCGGTTTGTGCTGGTTTAGATACAACAAGACTGCAATTCCTGCAAAACCGTCATTGGATAACCATCGTTTATAAGTTTTTTTAAAAAAGAATTACAGCCGACAACAAAATCTGCCAACCGCTTCCTATGTGTAAAGAAAGCAGCGGAAAGATTTAACTTTATTAAATCTCAGGTGTTAACTTGTCAAACAAAATCAATAAAAACTGCTGTATGAGAACACCAACAATGCTGGCTGGCAGGGGTATGCATCTGTGCATGATGCTACTTCTGAGCCTGATGGGGCTGGCCGCTGCGGCGCAGGTCACCATCAAAGGAAAGGTCACAAACCCGCAAGGTACCGCAATACCCGGCGCCTCCGTTCAAGTAAAGGGTACAGAGTTCGGCTCGGCATCTAATGAGGCCGGTGTGTACGAATTCAGGGCCAATTTGAAGCCGGGCGACTACGTGCTCGTTTTTTCAAGCGTGGGCCTCAAAACCACTGAAAAGAAGATAACCGTAGCAGGCAATGAAGTAACCGCTGACGCCAGCATGCAGGAAGACGTACTGGGGCTGGACGAAGTAGTCGTGACTGGTGCTACAGTGCGTACCTCCAAAAAAGAATTGGGTAACGCTATCTCTACTATCAGCGCCCGGCAGCTTCAAAATACCGGTACTCAAAACCTGAGTGGTATTTTGAATGGTCGAGTAATGGGCGCTCAGGTGACCCAAAACTCTGGCGATCCGGCCGGCGGTTTTTCTGTTCGCCTGCGTGGTGTAGGCTCTATCTTCGGCAGCTCAGAGCCGCTGTATATTGTAGACGGTGT
>CANHEC010000111.1 GCA_947459455.1 Chitinophagaceae bacterium | reverse complement strand
GGCTAATGGCCAGCACCACCTCTACCACCGGAAAAAACACCGAGTAGGCGAAAATGGCGTTGATATTGGCATTGCGATGGTCGCGGTTGATGCTGCGAAAGCGGCCAAACTCCCGGGTTTCGGCATTGAAGGCTTGCACCATTTGCATACCGGTGAGGTGCTCCTGCACAAAGGCATTCAGCTGGCTCACGGCATTGCGCACCCGGGTAAACGATTTGTTGACGCTTTCCTTGAATATCCAGGTGGCTACCAGCAGCAGCGGAAAAGGAATGAGGCTGATGAGGGTAAGCTGCCAATCCATGTACAACATGGTGGCCAGCGTAATGACAATAGTGAGAAAATCGGCAATGATGGGAATGAGGCCGTCGGCAAAAATCTCGTTGATGCTTTCAATATCATTGACCGTGCGGGTGGTAAGCGTGCCGATGGGCGTGCTATCAAACTGGCGCAGGTTGAGGCCCAGTATCTTTTTGAACACAGCAGTACGCATGTCTTTTACCACGTACTGGCCCAGACGGGCCGTGCCGTAGGCAAAGGCAAACCGCACCACGGTTTCGGCCAGCAGCACTACTACCTGCAGCAGCGATACCAGCACCACAAAGCGGGCCATATCGCCATGGCTGATGCTGTCAAACCATTGGTTGAGCCAATCGGGCACACTGCCGGGCTGGCCTTTCAGGCCTTTGTCTACCGTGTACTGTATAAGCACACCCCGCACCGGCGAGAGGGCGCCCATGACCAGCGCCAGCACCAGGCTAAGTACAAACAGCCGGCGGTAGGGCCGCACATAGCGCAGCACACGGGCAAAGCCTGCGAAGTCAAACGATTTGGAAGTACTGGAACTGGACATACCGGGCAGCTGCAAAGGCGGGCGAAGCTAAGCAAAGCAGCGGCGCAGCCCCCGCCGGCTGGCTATTTTAACGTAAAGCCCTCGGGAGGCGCATCTTTGGTACTGGCTATTTTGTAGGCCTTGATGAACAGGGCCCCCAGGTTTTGGTGCGGAAACACGTAGTCGTCGTAGCCTTCCTTTTTTTCGGCGCTGATGCGGCGGGAAACCTCGGTCATCATGGCGGGCCATTTTACATCCTGCCCCTGCTTCAGCCGGTCCACCAGGTACGAAAAAAGGGCCACGTTTATCTCGCCATAGCCCACCTGCTTGCTGCTGATGATGTAGGCATCGGGCGATGTTTTCAGCACATCGGCCAGGTTGTGGTAGGCGCCGCAGCTACCCAGTACCACCACCTTGCTGGGCAGCAGTTTTTGAATAGTATAGGGCAGGTAATAGCTGTGCCCACGGTGTACCGATATGCTGGGCGCAAAGCCATTGGCCTTCATCCAGTCCATCATGGCCAGGGTGGCTTTTTCGTCTTCGTCGTTTTCTTCATCCAGGGCCCGATTGGCAAACAGTACAAAAGGCACCGGTGCGCCAATGCTGCTGATTTGCACCCACTGCGGCGTAGCCTTGACGGCCCACTTGGTACGGTCGGCATACAGGCGCAGCAGGTGGGCAAAGGTGCCCTTGCCGCCGGCATCGCCGTAGAAGTACATCTGCAGCACAATGCGGCCCTGGCTATCACGTAGCTGGTCGTTTTTTATTTCGTACACCGGCGGTATTCCCAGCGAGTCGCTCACATTTACCCGGGCCAGTGTCGAGTCCAGCTCGGCATCGCTGCTTTCCATAATTACTTTTTCCAGCCGGTAGATGATGCTGCCCTTGCGGTTGTTGGTAAACTGGGCATGGGCCAGGTTCTCTTTCACCCGGCGCAGCATCAGGGCCCGTATATCGGGCTGGGTAATGCTGGCATAGGCATTGGCCACATCCACAGCGTCTTCTATATCATCGCGGCTGCTGCCCTTGTCCAGGTTGCTGACGTAGTTGGTCATCAGCGCCGTGGCCTGCTCCTTGCTCATGCTGGCCAAAAAGTCGTTCAGCGTATTGTAGTTGGCCGCCATCGTCAAAAACTTCTTGTAGCGGTCGTAGTTCACCAGTTGCAGCAGGCTGTCGCTGCTTTTTACCGGCATCAGCTCAAACATTCGCTTGTATACGTACATGTAGCTGCTGGTGTATATCTCGGCTTCGTTCAGTACTATCAGGTAGTACAGCTCCTGTATGTTCAGCCCCTGTATTTTGCGAAAGCGAATGGGGGCCGGCGCATCATGCAGGCCATTGATCACGTTTACATAGGTTTCCAGGCCCTTCACGTGCAGCATGTCTATCAGCGGGCGGGTCACCACCGGTGTATCGCCTTTGGCCATGCGGCCGGCGTAGCTTACCTGTGTTTTTACCAGCAGGCGGTAGTAGGCGGTGGTGTCTTTCAGGGTTGCTTCTATGTCTTGCCGGGTGAGGGTGCCACTGGCCAGTTGGTCGAGAAATGGAAAATACAGCTGGCCTCTGTTGTCGTTGGCCAACTGGGCCATCATTTTCACCAGTGGATCGGGGCTGGCGGCAATGCGCTGCCCCAGTTCGGTTTGGCGGGCCTGGGCGTAGCGCACCAGTTCTTCGGGGCGGCGGCGGGCACTGGCACTTATCAGGCTATCAGTAAAAGGATACCGGCAGTTCTCAGCCAGCCGGCGCATGGTTTGGGCGGGGTTTTCATGCAGGTACTTCAGCAGCAGGCTTTCCTGCACGGCTTCAGCACCCGGCAGGTCTTTGAAAGCAAAATTGCCAGCCAGCAGACGGGCCACATCGTAGGGCATGGGTCGTATCAGCGGCAAAATAGTTTGGTTGGCTTCGGCCAGCTGCAGGCCATCTTCAAAGCCGCCCAACAGCATCGAAAAACTGCTCCAATCCACTTGCTTGCGCCGCACCTCGGCCCCAAACGCATATAGCAGCTCCGTCATGCCCCGCAGCCAGGTCAGCTTTTTGTTGTGGTCCAGCTTTGGGTTGCGTTCTACTTTTTTCTGCCAGTCGTCTATCCGGTTCAGCACCAGGTAGGTCAGCTGCTGGTTAATGTCTTCATCGTTGTACACGGCCAGCACATTGTCGGCTTTGCCGTCGGTGGCCAGCAGGTCTTGCTGGGCCTTATCCAGCCGGTTGTGAAAAAGCGAACGAGACAAGTCGGGGGTCAACTCATTCAACTGCGCCAGACCCACCCTACTCCACAGCAGCATGCACAGCAGCCAATAGCTGTATCGTTTCACATTCTTCATTTCCGGGGTAAAAATAGTAGCTTCCCTGCTAACCATTTTCTAAGACCAGCAAAGGCTGTAGAATGCCCGGCAGGCATCGTTAACAATTTGGTAAACAGTTACTTCTCAAGGGCCTGCCTGTGCACCTGTTATTTTTGCGTAAACGAATTGTTAATGGACCACAAGGGCACCATTCTGATAGCGGACGACGAGGTAGACATTTTGGAGATACTGGGCTACAACCTGAGCCGCAAAGGGTACCGGGTGCTGGAAGCAAAGGATGGCAACCAGGCGCTGGATCTGGCCCGCCAGCACCACCCCGATCTGGTCATTCTCGATATTATGATGCCGTACAAAACCGGCATTGAGGTGTGCAATGTGTTGCGCAGCCAACCCGATTTTGCCGATACCCTCATCATTATGCTGACAGCACTGAGCGATGAGGTGACGCAGATAAAGGGGCTGGATAGCGGCGCCGACGACTACATCAGCAAGCCCATCAGCCCCAAGGTGCTGGTAAGCCGGGTAAACGCCCTGTTTAGAAGGGTACAAAAAGATGGCGGCCAAAAAGTGCTGAGCATCGGCGAAATGACCATCGATCCAGTACGCTTCATCGTCACCCGGGAGGGCACCGACATCATACTGGCTAAAAAAGAGTTCGAGCTGCTATACCTGCTGGCCTCCAAGCCGGGCCGGGTGTTTTTGCGAAACGAAATACTAAGCAATGTGTGGGGCACCGATGTAATTGTGGGCGACCGCACTATTGATGTGCACATCCGGAAAATACGGCAGAAGCTGGATGTAGACTGCATTACCACCGTGAAAGGTGTGGGCTACAAGTTTGAGCTGCATTGATGGCCGCATCTGCGTCATCGCCTACATTTACCACGCCGGTGTAGCCGGCGCTTTTCATGTTCAATACCAAAAACTTTTCGCCCAAGCAGCTATCGCTGTTTACCGCCATCGTACTGGGAGTACCGGTATTGCTGGGTGCCTGGCTGCTGCGCCCCGAGTGGGAGCTGGTGCTCATCAGCTTTGTGGTATTTGTAGCAGGCAGCTATGCGCTGATTCTGGCGGTACTGCAGCGTTTCATTTACCGCAAAATCAAGCTGATCTACAAGTTCATTTACAAAACCAAGGCCAGCCGCAAAGAGGAGACTTACTACAAATACATACTGCCGCAAAAAGGCATTGATGAGGTACGCGAAGACGTAGAAAAATGGGCCTTGCAGCGCCAGGGCGAAATAGAAACGCTGCGTAGCAATGAACGCTACCGCAAAGAGTTTTTGCAAAACCTGGCCCACGAACTGAAGACACCCATCTTCGCCATACAAGGCTACCTCGATACCCTGCAGGATGGCGCAGCCGACAATCCTGAAATACGTGAACGCTTTTTGCGCAAGGCCAGCAAAAACGTGCATCGCCTGGTAAACCTGGTACAGGACCTGGACGAAATATCGAAACTGGAAAGCGGCGAAATACCCCTGCACAAAGAAAACTTCGTACTGCAGGAGATGGTAAAAGAGGTGTTTGAAATGATGTATGGCAAGGCCGCTCAGAAAAGCATTAAATGCAGCTTGAAAAAAGGCACCGAGTTGGGTATCACCGTTTTTGCCGACAAAGAAAAAATACGGCAGGTACTCATCAACCTGGTAGACAACGCCATTAAGTACGGCGAAGAAAACGGAACCGTGCAGGCCAGCATTTATGCCACCGATGGCAAGCGGGTGCTGGTAGAAATAAGCGATGATGGGGTGGGCATTGCCGAAGAGCATCTCAGTCGCATTTTCGAACGCTTTTACCGCACCGATGTGGCCCGCAGCCGCAAGGTCGGCGGCAGCGGTTTGGGGCTGGCCATTTGCAAGCACATTGTAGAAGCCCACGGCCAAAGCATGCATGTACGCAGCAAGCCCGGCGTGGGCACCACCATTGGCTTTACACTGGAGGGGCGCAAAGAGGGATAAACGGACGCCGCAGCAGCCGGCAGCAGGTTCGTATTTTTGCACGGCCCTATAGCGGCCTTACTTGCATGACACAACTGACGCTTGGTTTTTCACCCTGTCCCAATGACACTTTCATTTTTGATGCGCTGGTAAATGGGCACATCGATACCGGTGGGCTGCGCTTTCAGCCCGTGCTGGAAGATGTGCAAACCCTGAATGAGTGGGCCAAACAGGGCCGGCTCGATATCAGCAAAATCAGCTACGGTGTACTGCCCAAAATAGCCGACCGCTACCGGGTGCTGCAGAGTGGTGGCGCCCTCGGCCAGGGGGTGGGGCCGCTTTTGATCGGTCATCAGTTGGCAGTTGGCAGTTGGCAGGAAATACACTCGCTGGTCAACGAGTCCGTCATTGCCATACCGGGCGAAGACACAACAGCGCACTTCCTTTTTTCGCAAGCCTTTCCGGCGGCGGCACACAAAGTGTTTCTGCGCTTTGATGCCATTGAGCAGTTTGTGGCCGATGGCAAAGGGCTGGGCGTTATCATCCACGAAAACCGCTTTACCTACCAGCAAAAAGACCTTCACAAGCTGATAGACCTCGGCGATTATTGGGAGCAATCCACCGGCTTTCCCATTCCGCTGGGTGGCATTGTGATGCAGCGCCGCTTTGATACCGCCTTGCAGCAGCAGGTAGATCATCTCATTCGGCAAAGCGTGCAGCATGCCTTTGCCCACTACCCCACCGTGACCGACTATGTGCGGTGCCATGCGCAGGAAATGAGCGACGAAGTGATGCGACAGCACATCCAATTGTATGTAAACGACTTTTCGCTGCAACTGGGCCCGGCAGGCCGGCAGGCCGTGCTGCAAATGATGCAAACGCTGGCAGGCACGCCGCCATCCGAAGCACAATTGTTTGTAGCGGCTCAACAAGTCTAGCGTCATCAGCACAGTTATAAAATGAACCACAGCAGCTGTTAGTTGGTCGCTTATTTTTGGCTACTGCTATGAGTTACCGCCCCGGTTTGCACCTGATTGCTACCCTGCACAGTGCTCACGCCACCCACTTACTGCGCTACGAAGCTTTTAAGGACCTGCTGGATGCCCTGGTAGTGCGCCATCAGCTGCAGGCATTGGGCCACGTGTATCACAATTTCACTCCGGCTGGCTTTACGGCAGTGCTTTGCCTCAGCGAAAGCCACCTGAGCATTCACACCTGGCCCGAATATCAAAAGATCAACCTGGACATTTACCTCTCGAACCACGAGCGGCAAAACGATGGCACCGTGCTGGCGCTATTCGAAGCAGTGAAAACCTTTTTTGAAGCCACGGTGGTTCACCAACAAAACATTGTACGCTGATCATGAGTGCCAGCGCCTTGCAATACTGTACCGAGTGTGGCCAGCACGTATCGTTTAGCCACCCGCAAACCCTGCTGAAGCTGTGCCCTTGCGGCAAAACCGTATTGAAGCGAGCCGAAGACGGATCGCTGATGCAGCGCCGGCTGCCCATGCTACAATCGGCCGATAGCCTGCTGCAGCCCGGTACCCGCGGCAGCTGGCAGCAGCAGCCCTTTACCGTACTGGGGCGCCTGCGCCTTTGGCAGCAGGAAAGCGTTTACAACTACTGGACCATCAGCTTTGAAAACAAGGAGCTGGCGCTGCTGGCCGAGGGCTACGGAATTGCGGCCCTGTTGCAGTTTACCAAGCCCGCCGGCTCCATTCGCCACTTCGATACCAAACGCACCGGCGACAAACTGGAGGGAATAGTAGCCAACCGAAACAGCTACCTGCAGCACTACCTGCGCAGCGACTACTACGAAATAGAAGGCGAAGTATGGATGCCTGGCGAAGCGGCGTTTGTAGAAGTGCGGGAACTGCTGAGTAAAGACGAAGCTTGCTTCGAACTGTTTCAATATGGCGAGCATTTCAAACAGCTGTTTACCGCCACGCCGGTAACCCTGCCCGATCTGGCGCTGACCAACACCCGCCGACTGGCCGTTGCTAATACCACCGTAGCTTGCCGGCAGTGCAAGCAACCCAACCAGATCATTCATCACCCGTACAGTCGAAGTTTTGCATGCCTGCATTGCGGCAGCCGCCATGTGTTCAACCGCGACCGTGAGTGGCAGTTGCAGCTGTCGTATGGCAAGCCGCATAGCGATGGAGTACTGAAGCCCGGCATGAAAGGCACCGTGCAGGGACAGGAATACCTGGTACTATCGTACGCCGAAAAGC
>CANHEC010000110.1 GCA_947459455.1 Chitinophagaceae bacterium | reverse complement strand
GTGTGCTCTTCCGATCTCTACAATGTGGTGGGCAATGGCGTATTGCTGATGATCAGCATTTTTCTGATTGGCATGTTTGCCGCTCCCGAAGCGTTTTACAGAATGACGCATGGCGGAGAAGAGGCTCGCCTCGGTGGTTATTTCATGAACCCCAACGAGCTGGGTATGCTGGCAGCGGTGGGCGTCAGTTGTTTCATTTTCAACTACTACACCGGCAAAAAAATGGTGTGGAATACCATCAAGATTTTGCTGCTGATGTGGGCCATTGTAATGACGGGTAGCCGCAGTACTACCATTGGTGCGCTGCTCATTGCTTTTTTTCACATCCGGCAAAGCAGCAATACCAAACTGAAGTATGCTATGTATGCCGGCGCCTTTATGGTGATTCCGCTGGCCATTGAAAAAATGGTAGTGAAAGAGCATGCAGGTGGGCTGGAAGAAGTGATGAGTATGACCGGCCGCTTGCCATTTTGGACGGCCCTTATTACCGAAGGCCTGCCCCAGGAGCCGCTGTTCGGGTTTGGCTTCATGCGCATAGCCTATAAAGATTATTTCCAGAGTGTACACACTTATGCCGGGCAAATGACGCACAACACGTTTATCCAGGTGCTGATGAACCTTGGCTTTGTGGGTTTCACGCTGGTGCTGTTTCAAGTGATATTCACCCTGCGGGGCTTTTTCAATCAACTGACCAAGGAGCGGCGCCTGTTTACCACCGGTATGTTCATTCCCATTTTTATCAACTCGCTGACCGAGTTTGGCATTTTTGGTGAAACCAATTACGGCATCCTGTTTTACCAGGTGCTCATCATTTACATCAGCCTTACCATCAACAGGCGCACCACACCGGCCGAACAGATTTTTCTGCGCAAACGAAGGCCGGAGTTGTTTGCGGCGCCAGCTGCTGCGATGAGTCTTGCGCCGGTTGGTATTCCTAATAATGGAATGATGCCTCCGGATAATGGAAGGCCTCACCGTACAGGTTTATCTAACTAGCTGATAAACAAGGTGCTGATGCATGGCACAGGCCTTGTGTAATCGTTCCCAAGTAAATCAATCGCTTATGACTGGCACTTCCGCTTTCGATTTTTTGAAACACGCCTGGCAGGTAATGGGCATTGCGATTTCGCCAGCACCAACGGGTGGCGCGGCTGTGCACTGCTACGTCATCAACAATACAGATGGTTCGCCACGGTGGATATGGCCAGCCGATGTGTCGCGTCCGGTTTTTTTAAAGTTTTACCACACCGGTACCTGGCGTAGCCGGGCTTATTGGTGGTGGGTGCAGCTGCTGTTTGCCTTCGGGCTGCGCAGCTACACTGCTCATCAAAAACTTAGCTTTTGGTACATGCCGGCTCATCATCCGGCGGTAGATCCGCTGAAGCCATGGGCACTGTTTACCGGCACGCTGGGGCCCAACCGCAAGCTGGTGATGTGGCATCATACAGCTGCTTCGGCTGGTCCGGTTTTCTCAAAACTTGTTTGGGGTCCGGCATCGGCCGCCATCATGGCACAAGAGGCCAGGGCCCTTCAGGGCATTGCCGGCCTGCCACTGACCGATGTGCAAGTGCCAGCGGTGCTGCAGTACCAGCCGCAATGGCTGCAGCTGAGCGATGCTGCACCAGGCATGCGCCCTGCGCCAACCCGCTTTGCAAAATTGCCACAGGCACCTATGCGCCAATGGCTGCTAGGTCAGCTTCAACAGCAGCCGCTGGGCAATAGCCAATTTTTTCAGCAATTGGAAACACGCTTGCAGCAGCTGAATCAGCTGGCCGACGACCGGCTGCCAGTGTCCTTATTGCAGCGCCAGGCGCAGCTGATGAGCCGCCTGCGCAGTCAGCAGCATGAGCTGGTGGCTTTTGCTCCAGCCCACGCCGACTGCACACCCTGGAACCTGCGCATGAACCGCCGGCAGGTAGCCATGATAGACTGGGAGCTGATGATGGAAGAGGCTCCGGCTTTGTACGATCTTTTTCACTACGAATACCAAAGCAGCATTCTGATAGGCAACGGTGGCTATGGCGTCATTCGCAAGCGCCTGCAGCGCCTGCTGCAGCAGCCCGAGTGGCATTCGCTGCTGGTGGCACAGCAATTGAATACTGATCTGCTGGAGCAATTATACCTGCTGCACGTGAGCACTTATTATGCGCAGGTGTATGCCGCACAGCCACAGTGGCACACACAAGTGCAATGGTTGCTGCAAGCATGGAATGATGCCCTGGGATATTGGCTGGTAGAGCACAATATGGAAGCTCCCCGCCCGCTGCTCATCGATGATGTGGCGTTGTTTTTGCGCAAGCGACCCCATGCTGCCTTAAAGCTGCAACCCGGTTTGGTAGCAGCGTTGCCCGAAACCAGCGATCTGGATCTTTGCCTTTGCAAAACAGATGCCAACGCCCTGCAGCGCTACCTGAAGCAGCATACACTGGTAGCCAAAGTAGTGGCCAGCCAACGTACCAATATGCTGCAGCTGGCAGCCTACCTGCATGATGGCAGTACCCTGCACATCGACGGTATCTGGCAGTTCAAACGAAAGTCGATTGATTTTCTGGATACAGATTCGGTACTGCAAACAGCTGTCGATAGGAAGGCCGGCATACGGCAGGCTTCCAACCTGAATGATTTTTTATACACCTGGCTGTTTTACCTGCTCAACAATGCCCGCGTTCCCGAACGCTATCGGCAGCGTTTTTACGAATTGCCAGCCGACCAGCAGGCCGGCCTGGTACAGTATGTAAATGAACACGCCGGTACCACTGCACAGCACCTGGTAGAGCTACTGGATCCCACAGACATCAATAAAAAACGCGTAATGGAATGGATAGCAAACAGGGCACCCAACAAAGGTGTGCAGGGCAAGGCCAATACCGTGCGGTATGCCAAAGACTCAGTGTGGGTATGGTGGAAGCCGAAGGGATTTGTAATTACGTTCAGCGGGGTGGATGGAGCCGGTAAGTCGACCGTAATTGAGGCTACCCGACAGCGCATCGAAAAGATCATGCGGCGCAAAGTGGTGGTGCTGCGGCATCGTCCATCGCTGCTGCCTATTTTGAGTGCATGGCGCTACGGCAAGGCGGCTGCCGAAGCCAAAGCAGCCAATACGCTTCCCCGACAGGGCGACAATAAAAGTGGCCTCGGCTCGCTGCTGCGTTTTGGCTACTACTATGCCGATTATGTGCTGGGCCAATTCTACATCTACATCAAGTATGTACTGCGTGGCTATGTGGTGATGTACGATCGCTACTATTTCGATTTCATCAACGATAGTCTGCGTAGCAATATCAGGCTGCCAAAATCGGTGACGGCGGCTGGCTACCGGCTGCTGCTAAAGCCGCGGCTCAATTTCTTTTTGTATGCCAGCCCGGCCGAAATACTGAAACGCAAGCAAGAGTTGAATGCCGAAACCATTGAAGCACTGACCAAGCAGTACCTGCATCTGTTCAGCCACCTGAAGCAGCGCTACCAGCGCAGCCAGTACCTGCCGGTGCACAATAGCAATCTCGATCACACCCTGCAGGTCATTTTCGATCGCATTCGTACAGCGGCCTGATCATCATACAGCTTCGAAATCATTTGTTATGAAAAGAATATTGGAAACACTCATCAGAAGGCGCAATCCGCAGTTTCGGTTTGATGATGCGGTGAGTAGCCATGTGCTGTTTCACTTTGCATGGCAGCAAATGCTGGCTGTACTACGTGGCTGCCGCTTGTGGCTGGCCGGCCGTCGGCCCATGGGCATGTTGCGGGGGCGGGGTGTTCAGTTTTTCAACTTGCCCAACATTCGATGGGGGCGCTTTTTGAAGCTGGGAGACCATGTGACCATTAGCGGCCTTGGCCGTGGCCCGGTGCAGTTGGGCCATCATGTTAGCATTGGTGCATTTAGCCGCGTCATTATCAGTACATCGCTCAACCATGTAGGCGAGGGCATCTGCATTGGCGACAATGTAGGCATTGGCGAGTACGCCTACCTGGGTGGTGGTGGTGGGCTGCGCATTGGCCACGATTGTATTGTGGGCCAGTACCTCAGCTGCCACCCCGAAAACCATGTGCACGATCAGCTGGATGTGCCCATTCGGCACCAGGGCGTTACCCGCAAGGGTATTGATATAGGCCCCAACTGCTGGATTGGCAGCAAGGTGACCATATTGGATGGAGTACACATTGGCGAAGGCTGTGTGATAGCAGCTGGATCGGTGGTGACAAAAAGCTTTCCGGCACATGCCGTAATAGGTGGTGTGCCTGCACGGGTACTGCGCATGCGCCAGGGCACCTCGGTGCAAGCGGCTGCAGCGATGGCCTAAATGCAAACAAAACAAAGCGAGGGTATGAAACAAAAGACAGCAACGATTCTTATGACCGCCTATGCCGTCAATCCTTACAAGGGTTCGGAAGATGGTATGGGCTGGAACTTTATACTGCAAGCGGCCAGCCGGCATCAGGTGATTGCCATTACACGCCGCAACAATGGGGCACACATACGCCGCTATATGCAAGAGCATCCCTTGCAGCAGCACCTCTTCGATCGGATCCGCTTTCTGTATTTCGATTGGCCACAATGGACGCTGTTTTGGAAAAAAGGTCCGTTGCTGAGTCTCATTTACTACTACTGGTGGCAGCTTACACTGGCGTGTTGGTTGCTCATCAAGCGTCCGCAGTTTGATATTGCACACAACCTGAATTTTCACAACGATTGGACGCCCTCATTTCTTTGGTTACTAGGCAAGCCATTTGTGTGGGGCCCTGTGGGTCACCATCCGGCTATTCCCACTGCGTTTCTTCGTCCGGTATTCGGCCAAAAGGCGTGGCTGCAAGATCGCTTGCTGTGGGTGATCAAGTGTTGGTTTTGGTACATCGATCCGTTTGTATACATCTGCAAATGGAAGGCTTGCCATATTTTTTGCATGAATGAAGCGGCCGCCAGCAGGTTGCGCTTATCGCCTCGCAAGTATAGCATCATGCCATCTGTAGCTACCGAAGTGGTGGCCCCTCCACCGGGTGTTAGCCGGCATGGATTTCAGGTACTTTCCATTGGCCGCTTTGTACCGCTCAAGGGCTTCGACCTGACGATCAAAGCCTTCGGCCGTTTTTACCACAGCCTGCCGGCGGCACTGCAAGCCGAAACGCGGCTGGTACTGGTAGGGGCAGGCCCGCTCAAGTCACAACTAAAGCAATGGATCGCATCGCTGCAGCTCGATAGCGTGGTAGATATGATAGAATGGATGCCCAAAGAGCAACTGCCGGCAGTGTATGCCCGCTCATCGGTTTTTCTGTTTCCCAGCCACGAAGGTGCTGGCATGGTAGTAGCCGAGGCTATGAGCTATGGACTACCTGTACTATGTCTTGATAACAGCGGGCCTGGCGCATTTCTGCATCCGGCCTAGAAGCTGGCTGTGCCTTACAGCAGCTATGAGCATACGGTAGCCGAGCTGGCCGAGCGGCTGAAGCAATTGCTGACCGATCTGCCGACTTACGAAAGGGAGGCCGCACTGGCACGGGAGCGCATGCACACCTGGTTTAAATGGGAGGTACGCGGCAGGCAGCTACACCAGGTATATCGCAACATGCAGGAGGCGGGTCCAACACTCCATATCAGAACATCACAACCTGTACATGCCGCATGAAAAAAATTATAGCCGTTCACCTGCTGAATGATTTTAGTGGCAGCCCCTTTGTGTTTGGGCAGGCGCTGCAAGCGCTGCAGCAGCGGGGTGCCCATGTTACGCTTTACACGGCCACGCCCACGGGCGAAGGCTTTTTATCGGGGCTGGCAGGGGTGCAGATGCGCCCCATCAGCTACCGCCATAGCCAACGCAAGTGGCTCACACTTTTGTGGTTTGTGTGGGCACAGTGGCAGCTATTTTGGCGCCTGCTGTGGCAGCTGCGTTCTACCGATGAGGTGTACATCAATACGCTGCTGCCCATGGGCGCAGCGCTGGCAGCCCGATTGCGTGGTTGCCGAGTAGTATACCATATACACGAGGTGAGTATACAACCTGCTGCTTTGCGGCAACTGCTGACGGCAGCCGCCCGTGCTACGGCCAACAAAGTGGTGTTTGTGTCTCAGTATGTGGCCAGCCAGTTTTCGTTTGAAAGCGCTGATACCGAAGTACTGTACAATGCACTGGATCCTGCTTTTGCAAGGCAGGCCAGCCGAATCAGTAGTCCCAATATGCAGGTGCCTTTTGTGGTGCTGATGCTTTGCTCGCTCAAAGCCTACAAGGGCGTGTACACCATGCTGGAGCTGGCCCGGCGCCTGCCGGCTATCCGATTTGATATGGTGCTGAACTGCAGCAAAGCCGAAGCCGATGCTTTTGCCAGCCGCCAGCGAATGCCGGCCAACCTGCACCTGTACAGCGTAACGAAGAATACACTGCCACATTACCAGCGAGCCCATCTGGTGGTCAATTTATCGCACCCCGATAAGTGGGTGGAAACCTTTGGCCTGACCCTGCTGGAAGGCATGGCCTGTGGCCGCCCGGTGATAGCACCGCCTGCTGGTGGCCCGCTGGATGTAGTGACCCACGGCATGGAAGGCTACTGCATAGATGCCCGCGACCTGGACGCCCTGGTAGAAGGGGTGGAAGACCTCTATAGCGATTTTAGAAAGTATATCCGATTTGCGGACAATGCTCGAAGAAAGGCGAACAGCTTTTCCGCCGACCGATTTGCAGCCGATATAGCCGCTGTATTTGGCCTGTATGCGAGTGTGGCGGCCAGCCCCGATTTGGGAACTGCTGTCCATAATCTGGAAATGGAGATACTTGACCGTTCACTTAACTAATTGAAAATGTGTCGCTTCATAAGTTGGCACATTTTGGGTTTATACTAATACAAACCTGGCACCATGCGTAAAAAGAGAGTAGCCATCATTGGCACTGTAGGGCTACCAGCCAAATATGGCGGCTTTGAAACACTGGCCGAACACCTGGTGGGTGAGCTGTCGGGCGAATTCGATTTCACCGTGTATTGCACCGGAAAAAAGTACCCGAAAGCACAGCGCCAGCGCAGCTACCGCGGTGCCCGCCTGGTATACTTGCCGTTTGATGCCAATGGATTGCAAAGCATCATCTACGATATGCTGAGCATCTTGCATGCCCTGCTGTTTGCCGATGTGCTGCTGGTATTAGGTGTCAGCGGAGGTTTTCTGCTTCCGTTTGTAAAATGGTTCACCAATAAGAAAATCATTGTATCGATTGATGGCATAGAGTGGAAGCGTAATAAATGGAGCAAGCTGGCCCGCTGGTACCTGTGGGCAGCCGAGTGGATGGCCGTGAAGTTTTCGCATGCTGATATTGCCGACAATGAATCGATACAGGATTATACAGCCATTCGCTACAAAACGCTGAGCCATATCAT
>CANHEC010000109.1 GCA_947459455.1 Chitinophagaceae bacterium | reverse complement strand
TTGAGAGTTATGACTAACTTGTGTTTTGCGTTAGGTGGACTGACGTGTAAAAGCTAGAGCTTTGTTCTCGTTCTGCAGTATTATGTTGGTTGGTAGTATTTTGCTTCCAAACCGGCTTTAACACAAAGCCGGAAAACATTCGGTGTCATTGTTATGGGACATATAGTCTATAGTATATTCGGCGATGTTGTACTCGGTTACATTCTGTCTACGATTATTTTTCTTTTTTTGGCAACACGACTGAGGAATTTCAGGTCCAATAGGAAATACTATCTTAATAATGCTAATTGGCTGATACTTGGATTATCTGTAGTTTTTTTATGTCAGCTATTGTATTTCGATGGCTTACAATCTAGATGGTTCTGCTGGGCTGAAGTTAACCTACTGGTATGTCTGGAAGAGTTTTGCATTTTTAACTGTGTCGGTGTTGTTGATTCCTATGGTGTTTTTGTCAAGAAGGTTAAGATGCAATTTACTTGCAACTTTATTTGTCATGGTTTCGCTTCTTGTGTTTACCAATTACGAAAGAGCCGTTATAATTGTCACTGACTTTTATCGTGATTTTCTTCCGTCAAGTCGGTCTGTGCTAGGATTTTTTGTACGCTATTCCAACATCGGAATTGCTACTGTTGTCTATTTTTTTGCTGTGCTTGTTTCAATCAGACTAAATAGAACGAACGCTCAAGACGAGGTAAGGCAGTGAGTTTGGCAGGCGCAGTAACAATCCACAGTTGTATTGTAGTTAGCTATTATCTGGCTCGACAGAAGTTTAATTGATTTGAGGTTATTAACTTCAACATCATTTCGGGAGTGTTTCAAAAACCATGTCAGTTCGAAGTGTTCTAACTCCCAAACTGACATTCCATGCACAAGCAAGTATTCAATTTTGAGGCTTTCAACCCGGATGCCGCAGCCCTGCTGAAGATGGCGTGATACTCCTTGGAACAGAAGGCGTATTTACTGCCGCCGCCTGCACTGCCGATGAACGGAGCGTCGCCCATGTCGTTGCCATGAAAGACTGCAGCTGGTCACCAAAAAATACAGCCTTACAATGGGGCGTCAGCTCACAAACCGGTAGCCCACGCCTTTGATGGTGAGGATCTCCAGCGAGGGGTCTTCCCGCAGGTAGCTGCGCAGTTTGGTGATGTACACGTCGAGGTTGCGGCTGTTGAAAAAGCTGTCGTTGCCCCACAGCGCCATCAGGATGTCGCGGCGATCGATGACCCGGTTGCGGTGGCGGTATAAAAACAGGAGCAGTTCGCTTTCGCGGTAGCTCAGCTTGCGGTCTTCGGCACCGCCGCTCAGCACCTGGCGGGGCAGGTTGTAGGTCAGCTTGCCCAGCTTTATCAGGTCGGGGTCGGCTTTGGCCATGGCATCGGTGCCGGTCAGCTGCAGCAGGTTGTTGATGCGCACAATCAGCTCTTCCATGCTGAAGGGTTTGCGCAGGTAGTCGTTGCCGCCGTCACTAAAGCCTTTCAGCACATCTTCGGTTTGTGTTTTGGCCGTGAGAAAAAGAATGGGCACCTGCTTATCGATGGCACGGATGTCGCGGGCTATTTCAAAGCCGTCTTTATTGGGCAGCATTACATCGAGCACACAAATGGCGGGCTGCAGCTGCTGAAACAGGGCCAGTACCCGGGCGCCGTCCTGCTCCATGGTGACGTCAAAGCCGCGGCTTTCGAGGCTCTCTTTTACAATCTTGCCCAAAAACACTTCGTCTTCTACATACAGGATGCTGGCCATGGCAGGTACATATTGTGCAGTGAAAATCGGAGGGCCCGCCAGTGTCAGGCCGATACGGGTAAAGTTACCACAAAGCGGCTGCCGGCGCCATCGGGGCCGGGCTCGGCTACTATGCTGCCCCGGTGCTTTTGCAGCACGGCGGCCACATAGCTCAGGCCCAGGCCATAGCCTTTTATGTTGTGGGTATTGCCGTGCGGCACCCTGAAAAACTTTTCGAACACCCGCTGCCGGTAGGCGGCCGGAATGCCCATGCCGCGGTCGGCCACGCTGAGCACGGCCTGATGGCCCACCTGCTGCAGCTGCAGGCTGATGCTGGGTGGCTGGCCGCCATATTTAATGGCATTGTCCAGCAGGTTGTACAGCACACTTAGCAGGTGCAGCCTATCGCCCTGCACCACAATGGGTGCTGCCGGCAGGGTCATGTCAAATTGGGCGCCGGCTTTTTCCAGCTGCAGCCGCATCGATTTGGCCACCTCTTCGGCCAGTTCCCGCAGGTCTACCGTTTCCAGCCGCAGCTCCATGCGGTCCTGCTCAAACATTTGCAGCCGCAGCACCTTGTCTACCAGCAGGCTCAGCCGCTGCAGTTCGTTGGCCGAAATCTCAAGGTATTCGGCGGTGCGTGCCGGATCGTTGATGGCATTGAAATTGCGCAGGGCTTCGATGGCCACCCCCACGGTGGCAATGGGCGTTTTCAGCTCGTGGGTCACATTGCTGATGAACTCATTTTTCTGTTCGGCCAGGCGGTGCTGCTGCTGCAGATTGCGATAAAGAAAAATGAAGGCGGTGGCGGTGATGCCCAGCATGAGCAGGGCAAACAGCAGCTGCCCGGTCATACGGCGGCCGATGTACCAAAACGGGTGGTGAAATTCGGCCAGCGCCATATCAATGCCGGGGCCGCCGCCGACCCGGCGCACAAAACGCGGACCAAACAGTTCGTGCACTTTGGCTACCGAATCCATTTTGCCGGCCGGAACGCGGTGCAGCTGGTAGGCCAGTGGCAGCTGGGCTTCGGCCAGGGCTTTGCCAAAAGCGGTATCGAGCACCCGGATATTGCGCCGGGCGCCAAACAGCGGCGCTACCGCCACCAGCGATCGGGTGCTGCCGTGCTCATTGGCATGTCGGTCGGCGTCTATGATGTTCATACGGGTGGGAGCCAGGCGGTTTCCTTTCGGGCTATCGCCACCCAGGGGCACGCCCATGCGTATTTCAAAGCGCATGCCGGCGCCGTCGCCGTTGCCCTGTCTGTTCATCATCACTACCTGTCCGCTGCGGGGCCGGGGCCGGCTGGTATCGCCCCGCAGGGCTATTATCGTGGCCGTATCGTTTACCGTCATTTGCTGCATTTGCTGGCGCAGCGCGGTTTCCCGCAGCAGTACATTCACTTCGCGGCGCAGGGTGTCAAATTCGTCGCGGTAGGTGTTGCGCAGCCAGTAGCCCTGAAAAAGAACCAGTAGCACCAGGCTCAGCACCATCAGCCAGGCGGCCAGTTTTATTTTTCGCTGATTAGTCAAAACTCAGATTGGTTATTGGCAGCCAAATGTACCGGGCTCGTGAGGGGCCACTCATCAACTATTAACCTTAATTAACCACTTTACTATGGCCCTTAACGGGTGGGGCCCGCACCGCCGTGTAGCTTTGTACCCGCTGCTGCCGAAGAGCTGCGCCGAATTGTTTCCATCTTCATTTTACATTCAACACAATACACAAGCTCATGACCAAGATGCTGATGCCGGCTTTGATGCTGGCCATTACAACAACAGCCGCTGCCCAGCTGACCGAAGGCAAAGTGGTATACGAACGCAAGATCAACATGCACAAGCGCCTGCCGCCCGAAGCCGAGCAGATGAAAGCCATGATTCCTGAATTTCAGACCAGCAAAGTGGAACTGCAGTTCAATGCTTCGCAATCTATTTTTAAGAATTTACCCGAAGAAGAAAACCAGCTGCCCGAAGCCGGCGATGGTGGCGGACGCCGCATGATGTTTCGCATGGGTGGTGGTGCCAACGATGAGACTTTTCGGGACTACGACAAAGAACTGATTGTAGAAAGCCGCGAACTGGGCCCTAAGAAATACCTGATAGATGATACGCTGCGCAAGCTGAAGTGGAAAATGGAAGAAGACACCATGACCATCAACGGTTTTTTGTGCTACAAGGCTACTACCACCATCAGCATGTTTGGCATGGGTGGCGGTATGCGCATGGGCGGCGGTGGTGCCGGTGCCAATGCTGATTCAGCAGCTGCTACGCAGGCCCGCCGCTTCAATATTCCGCCGGAGCAAAAAGTAGAAGCGTGGTTTACACAGGACATAGCCAGCAGTGCCGGCCCCGACCAGTATTTTGGTTTGCCGGGCCTGATACTGAAAGTGGTGATAGATGAGGGCACGATTGTGTACACGCCGCTGCTGATAGATACACAAAGCAAGGCTGTGGTAAAAGTGCCCACCAGCGGCAAGAAGATTACCCGCGAAGAATACCGCAAGATGATGCAGCAACAGTTTCAGGGTATGCGCATGCCCGGTGGCGCTGCCGGCGGCCAGCGGATCATTATTTCGCAATAAGCACTTGGGTTGAACTTTTTGTTTCGAAACGAGCGGCACCTGCACTACACAGCAGGTGCCGTTTTTTGTGCGGTGGTATGCGGGGCTGTCAGGTCTCGTTTCCATTTTACCTGTTGGGTGGTCATCAGCCATATCAGTGCCTGCATATCATCGGCCACCTGCCGGTAAGTGTACCAGGTTTCGGGGTGGGCCAGCATTACTACATCTTGCGTAGCCGCAGCAGCTACCAGCTGCTCCAGTTGGTTCAGCTGGGGGTGGCGGTAGTGTCTTTCCAGCCAAAAGCACTGGGGCCACCAGCCGGGTTCGGCTGCACCCAGCTCGGCCGCACTGGCCGGCGTACCATTGCCCGAAAAATACCGGATACCCAATTGTTGTGCCCATTCGCGGTAGCGGTCGGGTTCGTACGGTGCATAGTGGTGCTTGCCCAGCTTCAGCTGGCCCGAGCCATGCTTGGTAAAGTGCTGTACCGGCTGCCCCACCAGGTTTTCGAAAAAGCGAAGTTCTCGTTCAAACGATTCGAAGCTGCGGGTGTCTTCGGCATGAAATCCCCACTGGTGGCCGCCATCGGCTAGCAGCTGCAGCGTGGCAGCACTGGGGGCGGTACAGCGCCTGAAATAAAAGAAGGCGGAAATACCAGCATCATCCAGCATGCGTATCATAGCATGGCAGTGGGGCAGGTAGGGCTGCACCCAGCGGAGGGGCCAATTGGTTTCTTCGCTCAGTTTGCTGGCCAGTTTGGGCAGCAGGGCGTGGTGGCCAAAGGGTTTGTCTACGTCAATACGAAGTAGTAGAGCCATGGTTTATATACAGTCGGACGCCATATTTACGCAAATAACGTACAAAGAGATCGACAGTGAGGTGCCGGTGCGTAACCTGTGCATGCAAGCGGTGCAAATCGATACAATTGCCCTGTTGCCGCTGTTGCAGGTGTTGGCTTTCGGTAGGGGGTGCATCGGGTGTGGGCAGCACTACCAGTACATCGGCAGGCTGGCGCAGTGCCTGGTAGGCATGCGTGATGCGGATGCCAGCCACTTCCACCGTATCGGGCTCCAATAACCGTGCCGAATGGCCCAAAAAGCTGGCGTATTGCTCAAAGCCCTGCAGCACCTGCTGCAGCCGCTGCACCTGGGTACTGTGGTCCAGCGCTTGCTCCGGCACCTGCTTTATCACCCTGGCAGGGTTGCCCACGGCTACCGAGTAGGCCGGTATGCTTTTGGCCACAATGGCGCCGGCGCCTACGACCGACTGACGGCCGATGTGGCAGCCCGGCAGTATGAATACCCGCCAGGCCAGGTATACCTCGTCTTCTATGCTCACGGCGCCTACGCTTATTTGCCCATGCTTAAAATAGCTGGTCCAGTAGCCGTGCGTAAAAATTTGCGTGTGCCCGCCAATGGCTACCTGCTGGCCAATGCTGATGCCGGCACCACACTCCAGCCAGCAAAAGGGAAACACCCGGCTATGATCGCCGATGCGGATGCCGGCATTCGGCACTACATCGCTCATGATGACGCTGGGCCCCGATAGCTGCACGTAGTGGCCCAGTACTACCTGTGGCGTATTTACCAGCACGGCAGGTCCTGTTTTCAGGTGCCGGCCGGCACTGAACTGCCGGCATTTTATGACGGCCAGTGGCCCAATACGGCCGCCATCGCCCATTTCAAATGAATCGCAGAAAAGAAAGCTGCCGATATGAATGCGACAGCCCTTGCCAATACGGTAACCCCGCAGCCGGTGAAGCGGCTTGCTGAGAAAAGATGGCAGCAGGCCCAGCAGAATACCAACCAGGTGTTTTTGCATACAGGGTTGGTGTGCAACATACAACCAAACCACGAAAAAGCCGGACGCCTTTTTGAGGTCGTCCGGCTTTTTCGATCGAAACGCAGCAGAGCAGATGCAGCTTAGTCGCGGCTGGCAAAGCGGCTCAGCAAGCGCAGAATTTCGAGGTACAACCACACCAGTGTGACCATGAGGCCAAAGGCGCCATACCATTCCATGTACTTGGGAGCACCCTGGGCAGCGCCCTGCTCTATCATGTCGAAATCGAGGATTAGATTGAGTGCAGCAATACCCACTACAAACAGCGAGATGCCGATGCCCAGCCAGCTGCTGTCGTGCATAAAGGGAACCTGCACACCAAACAAGCGCAGCAGCATGGTAATACCGTAAAAAATGGCAATACCCATGGTAGCGGTGATGACCACGCTTTTGAAACGCTCGGTAGCCTTGATGATGCGGAAATTGTACAGCAGGAACATGGCTACGGCAGTGCCTACGGTAAGGCCCACAGCGTTCATGATGATGCCAGGCATGCTTTCAGCAAAGATGTAATCGTACAACGCCGAAATAGCGCCAATAAACAAACCTTCCAGCAGGGCATAAGCAGGTGCCAGGTAGCCGGCCCATTCTTTTTTGAATGTGATGACCAACGCTACGATGAGGCCACCAATCACGCCAATCCACATCAGCGGCTGTACGTTTTGACCTTTGAAGAAACCGCTCCAGGTGTAAAAAGCGGCGCCCATCATGAGCAGCAGCAGCAGGCCAAGCTTGCGCATGGTGCCTTGTGCGGTCATCACCTCACCACCAGTGCCTGCTATCGATAGACCCTGAAAAGTTTTTTCGCCCAGGGCAGGGTTGCCCGATTGAAAAAGTGCCATAGTGTATTCTGTTTTATTGACTGCTAAACTATGGGTTTTGATGAAAACGGGTTGCAAACATTTGACAACAACCGGGCAGGAAGCCATGTCGAACAGCTTCGGCAGCTACTTCTTCAGCGACCTTTCGAACAGTATTTGCATCTCGGCAGTTGTAAGCACACGCCGGTAGGCTTTTTTGCGAAGGCCATCATATAGTTTCCTATCACCTGTCCAAAGTTTTGCTTTCAATGTATTGGCAAGCGCCACAAAAGGGGTATCATTTTCGTCGATATCGGCCAACAGATTTAATGCATTTGACAGCTGACTTTTTGGAATGAGGTTATCGGATATGAAATGGATGTTTGCTGTCACAAGGGTTTCCACTGCCATTAGTTCTGCCGGCGACAACCTGGTGATTTTCAGCAGTTTTGGTTG
>CANHEC010000108.1 GCA_947459455.1 Chitinophagaceae bacterium | reverse complement strand
TTGGCCAGCCGGCGCGGGTGTGTGACAGCTGTTGGAGGTAACGCAAACTGTCGGGCCCTACGTTGAACAACAAGTCAAGGATCGACAAGTTGGGCTCAAAACGCTGGCCAAACACCTGCTGGTATGCCGGCATAGAAAAACTAAGACGATTTTTTGGTACAAACCGACCGCGCCAATCGAGGTGAGTATCATCAGGATAGGTAGGCTGGTATTGGTCGGTTGAGCTTACGGTGCCCGGCCAGCGCAACTGCTGCAGCAGCCACATCAAAAGTGCCTGGTTCCAATCGGCCAGCAGCACCGGCTGCTGCCACCACAAAGGCTGGAGCAAGGGCGCATAGTATTCGAAATAGGGCGACCGATTATACAGGCTTTCCAGTGTACGCCAGTGTTCTGCCTTCCAGCGGCCGCTATGGTCTATGCGCATTTGGCCAATCGGCCGCCGCTGGTCGCGGCCCCCTTCGATGGGAATACTCAGGTTCAGCGCCGCATTTTGCCCCAATACCTGCGCCCGGTTTCGGTAGCTCATCTTTTGCCAATGCTCATGCCGCTCTACCAACAGCAGCTGGCTGTGAGGCAGGCTGGCAAATGCGGCGATCGGCCCAAAAAATTGTGTTTCAATTACCGTGATCAAGGGCCGTGCAAGCTACATCATTGCCTATACTTGTACATGCAAAAATGGGTAAGCATACTGCTGCTGGCGGCCCTGGCCACCGGGTGCAAAGCGCCTGATGCGCCGATAGTAAAAGGAATGGAAAACCTGCAGGTAGTACAGCTGGCAGCCGACAGCATATTTTTAAACGTACAGTTGCGCATCAACAATCCGAATCGTTTTGTCATTCGGGTACTGGCGGCAGAGGCACGGTGTCTGGCCGACCAACAGCCCATCGGACACGCCCGGCTGACATCGGCATTCGACCTGCCAGCGTCGGCCGATACGTTGATGCCGGTACAATTGCACCTGAGTACCCGCTACCTGCTGAGCAATAGTTTGAACCTGCTCTTCAATCCAGCCCCCCTGCCCTATCTGCTGGATGGCACTGTACTGGCAGCTGCCCGCGGTATCAAGAAGCGCATTCCGCTACAGCAGGCTGGCGAAATAAGCCGGCAACAATTGAAACAAATGCTTGAAAAATAACGATTTGGACTAACCGGCCTTTCTACAGCACGCAGGTAGCTTTTTTTCGCTATCGGGGTTGGCCGTTACATCATCAGCATCAAAGCCAGCATTGGCAATGGCTGTTTTGATCTCTTCCAGATTGGTACGATCAGGGTACCAGGCCACATTGGCGTAGCCATTGCCGTCCTTTTTCCATACCACGGTAATCTTCACCAGTCCGTCTACAAACTTTGGAACGGTGCCTTCTATGATGGGCTTGCATTCCACACATTTGGCCGCCGGAATTTTTACCTGTGCCCGCTGGATGCGAGGCTGCTGTGCCTGCACCGACAATACCAGCAAACTGGCTAGTACAAAACTCAGTAACGCTCTCATAATGAATATTTTAAAAGAAGTTGTTGGTGCGAAAAGATCGCTGGCACCAACATCTAAAGTTGCATAGATATTGGCAACAATAGTGCCAAGACTGTCCTAAAACCCTACCCCTGCCATTGAGAAGGCCGCTGGCTCCAATCAAGCAGCACGGCCTCCTGATCTGCATTCACCACCCCTTTTTCGATGGCCAGCGAAATGAGCGTACTGTAATTGGTAAGCGCCTGAAAACGGACACCGGCTGCTTCAAATGCTGCGGTAGCCTCCGGAAAACCGTAGGTAAAGATGGCCACCATGCCTATCACATCCAATCCGGCCTTGCGCAATACCTCTACCACCTGCAGGCTGCTCTTGCCGGTGCTCACCAGGTCTTCTATTACCAGCACTTTTTGGCCAGCAGCTTCAAAAGCACCCTCTATTTGGTTGCCCATCCCATGGTCCTTTGGCTTTGGGCGCACATACATGTATGGCAGTTTTAGCTGATCGGCCGCCATGGCACCCCAAGCAATGCCCGCTGTAGCTACCCCCGCCAGCGTGTCGGCTTCACCAAACTCGCTGAAGATCACATTGCAGAGTTCTGACTTGATGAAGTCGCGGACATACGGAAACCCAAGCGTCTTCCGATTATCGCAGTAAATGGGGCTTTTCCAGCCGCTGGCCCAGGTAAAGGGTTGATCCGGGCGAAGTTTGATGGCTTCAATCTGCAGCAGTTTTTCAGCTACTACCGTTTCATTGGTTTTCATGCTGCGCAAAAATGACGATTCCTGCCGGTAAATGCTGCAGCAACCTGTTTGTGCCAGCTGGCAAACAGCTATTTTTTCTGAAAAGGAAGTAAACCGAAAGTGCTAATGACCATCTAAAATCCACAACGGGGTAAATCTACTCCTTGTTGCGACAGCGATTTTCGTGCACCTTGCACTCCAATAGCACAGTTAATCGACCCTTGCCCGCAGTTTGATGGATTTAAGAACCAAAATATGCACCCGGGCACATGCTTATGACTAAACAACACCTCACGCTCACCTTGCTGACCATCCTGATCGGCCTGAGCAGCTTCGGCCAATCCTTTCGTCCGGGAAACATCTCCATGGATAGCATCGAATTTCAGGCATACGTCAATGCCGACTCTGCCTACTCCAGTCTGGTGGGCATCAGCAGGTACGTACAGTACCGGCGGGCCGATGGCAAAGCGGCGGCGGGCCTCCTTTTTCCCGAAGGTTTCAGCATTTATGCCGAACAAGACGATTCCTCAACCTCGAAAAGCATTTTCTCGGCTGCCGGCGTGCAAATGGCACTCTACAATCAGGCCAAAACCAAGCTGTCTGGACTGAACCTGTCGCACACTGGCATCCAATATCAGGGTAACTATCACCAGTTTGAAGGTTTCGGGGTATTGCTACCTCGCCTGGAGCCAAACGCCGAGTTGCCGAATGACAATTTGCCGGAAGGCGCCATTTTTGAAAACACCGAGACCAAGGGCCTTTTCAAATCAGTAAATGGAAACCGACAGCCGGCATTTTTGGAGTATTTCGACCCCAAAGCGGCTGTCACCAGCACCAGCATTTATTACGGCTATCCTGATAGCTGGATCAACCGGCTGAATGCCGGCATTCCCATCCCCATGCTGCGCATTCCACACCCACTGAATGTGACAGGGGTTCCTTACCCCGTAGAAAGCGCCAAGTACGACTTTATCATTGCTCCGTATGAGTATGGTATGCTCATGCGTTATTCCGGTATTTTGGAAATAGATGTGCCCGAATTAAGCGTCCACGTAGGCACTACGGCGGCCGAACTAGACCTTGAGTTGAACGGAAAGCAAGGGCACGGGGCTGTACTTTGGGTAGGCGACGATGGTGATGGAGGTGGCCTGCGGGCTACCGCCCGAGACAAGAACGGCCTCCGCTATGCTGAACTAAGCAGCGAAAGATTCAATGGCAGCGGCCATGGACCGCTCCGCTTACGGGTGGCCGACAGTACCGACCGCATACAGTTTGTATTCGGCGGCCGTGGCAGTCAAAACATCCTTGCCTCTGTAGGCATCGATACACTGGGTACCGTACTGCAATCTCATGGCCAACGGCCGTTGATTTTGGGTACTGCCAGCCAACCTTATAGCCTGCTGCTGGCGGATGATGGCAAAATCGGCATCGGCACGCTTGACCCGGAAAGCTGGCTAGACATCAGTGCCCCCGGGGGCGTGGGACAGCTGCGGCTTCGCCAAAGTATCACCCCTACTGGCAGCGGCGATCCGCGTGGCAAGGTAGGCGACCTTGGCTGGGACGATCAGTTCATCTACATCAAAACAGCTCAAGGCTGGAAGCGGTCGCCGCTACAGACCTTCTGACAGCATCCTGTACATTCGCCAGCATGGAAATTTGTGTGTTTCTGGCCAATAAGCCTTTCTATTTCACCCACCATTTATCGCCCCGGCTTTATGCCCTGGCCAACACGGCCGGCACCATTATGCTCAACCAGCCCGACATGCAGGTAATCAGGCAGGCTGTGCATGATCTTCAGCACAGCGATGCACAAGCTGCCATTGTGCTCAGCAGCCAGCCCGATTGGTATTGGCAGCAGTTCCGGCAGCTGTTTACACACGTGGTGGCTGCTGGTGGTGTGGTCATCAATGCGCTGGGCCATACACTGTTTATCCATCGGCGCGGTAGTTGGGATCTGCCCAAAGGCAAGCTCGACCCGGGCGAAACGCTGGAAGCATGCGCCATTCGGGAAGTGCAGGAAGAGACCGGCCTTCAGCAACTATCCATCACAGCACCACTGGGCAGCACCTGGCATGTGTACCCCGAAAAAGGACAGCTTATTTTGAAAGAATCGGTTTGGTACCAAATGAGCAGCCAACAAACCGACGATCTGATTCCACAAACAGAAGAAGATATTGTGGAAGCCCGTTGGGTTAATGTAGACGAGCTACCGACCATTTTAGCAGGCGCATACCCCAGCATACGGGAAGTGATGGCCCGGGTACCAACAACCAACTGAGCGTAGCTATCTGCGCTTGAGCACGGCCACCGTGAGGCGGCTGATGCATACCTGCCTGCCCTTTTCATCGGTTATTCTAATGTCCCACACATGGGTACTGGCGCCCAAATGCACGGGGCGGCAAACGGCCGTTACCCGGCCGCTCGTAGCGCTGCGCAAATGATTGGCATTCACTTCAAGGCCCACACACATCATTTTTTCGTGGTCTACCGCCAGGGCGCTGGCAATGCTGCCCAGCGTTTCGGCCAGTACTACCGATGCGCCGCCGTGCAGCAATCCGTAAGGCTGCTTGGTTCGATGATCTACCGGCATGCTGGCACTGATCCAGTCATCGCCAATGGCTTCAAACCTGATATCGAGCCATTCGCCCATATTGCCCTTGCCAAGGGTATTTAGCTCGGTTGGCTCCAGCTGCCGCCGGTGCCAAATCCACTTTCGCTCACTCACTTGTAAATGCTTTTGATAACCGGCTGCGGCAAAAACTGCCGAACATCGCCGCCATTGCGGTACACATCACGCACCAGTGTGCTGGCCACCGAAGTAAACTCAGGAGAACAGGTCAGAAAAATAGTTTCGATCCGCTGCGCCAGGCTGCGGTTCATATCGGCTATCGCCTTTTCGTACTCAAAATCGTTGACGTATCGAATGCCCCGTAAAATGAACTGCGCCCCTACTGCTTCGCAGCAGTCTACTGTCAGCCCTTCATACACCACGGCTTCTATTTTGTCATTGCCCTGGTAGGTGTCCAAAATCCATTGCAGACGTTCCTCTTCCGAAAACATCGGTTGCTTATTGGCGTTGCGACCAATGCCCACAATCAGCTTATCGAAGAGTGGCAGTGCCCGGTCAATAATATCGATATGGCCCAGTGTAAGGGGGTCGAAAGTGCCGGGAAATAGAGCGATGCGCATGGCAGGCAAACAATTGAGGCGGTAAAGAAACTACTTTCCGGCACAGTACGCACAGCTTTGGTGCCTTTGTGCCTGCTACGGCGTACGGCCGGCCAGCAGGTACAATACCGCCATTCGCACCGCCACCCCATTTTCTACCTGGTTCAGAATGATGCTGTGACCGCTATCGGCTACGTCGCTATCCAGTTCTACCCCGCGGTTAATGGGCCCCGGGTGCATTATAACAATCTCTTTTTTCAGTTCGTCCAGCACCGACCGCTTGACGCCGTAGCTCAGGTTGTACTCTCGCAGCGAGCTGAACAGTACCTGGTTTTGGCGCTCCAGCTGTATGCGCAGCACATTGGCCACATCGCACCAGGCCAGCGCTTTTTTCAGGTTGTATTCCACTTTCACCCCGAGGGCGTCTTCTATGTACTTAGGTATCAGCGTCGGCGGACCGCTCACCATGATTTCAGCCCCCATTTTGCGCAGCAAATAAATATTGCTGAGGGCTACCCGGCTGTGCATGATATCGCCAATGATGGCTACCCGCCTGCCTTGCAGCCCACCGGTGGCCTGCTGAATAGAAAAGGCGTCGAGCAGGCCTTGGGTAGGATGCTCATTGATGCCATCGCCGGCATTGACAATGGCCGCTGGTATATGCCTGGCTAAAAAATGCGGGGCACCGCTGGCGCTATGGCGCGTCACCACCATGTCCACCTTCATGCTCAAAATATTGTTCACCGTATCCAGCAGGGTTTCGCCCTTGGATACCGATGAACCGCTAGCAGTAAAATTGATGGTATCGGCGCTGAGCCTTTTCTCCGCCAGCTCAAACGAAATACGCGTACGGGTGGAATTTTCGAAAAACAGGTTGACGATGGTGACGTCGCGAAGCGAAGGAACTTTCTTAACCGGACGCTGCAGCACGTCTTTAAACTGGGTGGCCGTTTGGAGAATGACTTCAATGTCTTCTCGCAGCAAGTCCTTTATACCCAGCAAATGTTTTGTAGAAAGGCTCATTAAAGGGCAAAGATAATGGCCGACTTTGTTCGCCTTTCCTCAATTATTCCCCAGTGTTTTTTCCAAAAAGGCATCCAATTCGGCACCGCGCAGGTTTTTGCCGATGATGCGGCCCTCCGGATCCAGCAGGTAGTTTTGCGGAATGCTCTGCACTTTATAAAGCTTGGCAGCTGCATTGTTCCAAAAGCCCAGATCGCTGACATGGGCCCACTGCAGGTTATCGGCCGAAATAGCTTTGACCCAACTACCGCGGTCGCGGTCGAGGCTCACGCCCAAAACGGTAAAATTTTTGGCCTTGTACTTGTCGTGAGCCCGCACCACATTTGGGTTTTCTTTTCGGCAGGGGCCACACCAACTGGCCCAAAAGTCGATCAGCACATATTTGCCGCGAAATGCCTCCAACGATACGGGCTTCCCCTCCGTATCATTTTGCACAAACACCGGGGCCAACTGGCCAAAACCGAGCAATCGTTCGGTATTGATCAGCTCTTCCAGATTGGCAGCATACGCATTGTTGCGGGCAGTAGCCGGCACCTGCTTGTACCAGGCTTCCACTTCGGCCAGCGGAAAATTGAGCGGCCACACCAGATTGAGTAAAAAAGGAGCTACTGCAGATTGGCCATGCTCAGATAAAAATGCCGGCATTTGGCTGGCTATTTGCCGGGTGGCTGCGTCGCGGGCAAGCGCTATGCTGTCGGCATTGTAGCCGTAGGTGCCTGCACTCTCCCGCATGCGGGTAAGGGTGGTGAGCTTATCGAAAAATGGACCAAACCGGGCAACCAGCGCCTGAAATGCCAGGGGAGCCGCCCCTGTTTCGGCCACTACATCGGCATCGGCCGAGGGAATGGATACCGTGGCAGAATCATTTTCGAGAAAGAGATTGTGGTATTTGAGCGACTGCGGCAATTTCGGATTGCCCACCATCAGCACCATCATACCGGGCTCGGGCAAACGGGTGGTGAGTACAAACCGCCCGTTTTGGATCAGCAC
>CANHEC010000107.1 GCA_947459455.1 Chitinophagaceae bacterium | reverse complement strand
TTCGAAATCGCTATCAGCGCAACGATTGCAACGCAGCCTGCAGGCCTTTGGCTATTTGCGCAAAACTGTATTCCGCTACCCGCTGCCTCGATGCTTCGCCCATTTGCTGTAGCTCACTGGTCGGCGCATGCATCCATTGCTGCAGGCAGTCTGTCAGCGCCGCCACATCACCACAGGCATAGCCCCAGCCGTTGATGCCGGGCTGCAGCAGATCGGCAGCGCAGCCTACCTGGTCGCTCAGTATCAGCGAGAGGCCGGCGTTCATGCCTTCATTTACACTCAGTCCCCAGGTTTCGCCATACTGGCTGCACATCAGCAGGGTATCGGCAGCGGCATACCAGCCGGGTACGGCTGTTTGGTTTACAAAACCAGTGAGGAGCACCTGCTGCTGCAGGCCGAGTTCGGTTATCTGTGCTTCCATAGCGGGCCGTAGTTCTCCTTCGCCCATCATCACCAGTGTTGCTGGCTGGCCTTGCAAACTGGCAAAGGCCCTGATGGCATCGAGCGGCCGCTTTTTGGCAATGTATTTACCCGAATAAAGCAGGATGCGATGATGAATCGGCAAGCCCAATTGCTGCCGCCACTGTTCGCGGGTTTGTGTTTGCATCTGCCGCTGAAAGCGGTCATTATCTACCGCGTACGGAGTGAAGAAAAGCTGATGAGGCGCAATGCCCATGCGCTGGTAAAACAGGCGGCTTTGTTGCCCGATGTAGCAATACGCCTGCACCTGCCCCAGCAGCCATCGCAATAGCCAGCGGCGGGCCCACTGCTGCCAGCGGGGCCGGGCTGCTTCCATGGCGGCATTGGTTTCGGCCCTGAAGGCCAGCCGATGCCCCCAGCGAGGAGCCTGGCGCAACAGCTGCACATAAGTGCGGTAGTTCCAGCCGTGCACTACCAGCAGGCTGGGTGGCTCTTGCCGCAGGGCCTCCAGCATTTGCGGATGATGGTAGCGGCCAAAGCCCGGCCGATCGTGTCCTTCGTTGGTAAAGAAACGATGCCGGTAGCCTTCCAACAGCGGCAGATCCCACTGCAGGTGGGTGCCAAACTCTTTATCGAGCTGCTGGCTGCTGCTGGCCCCCTGGCTACAGTACCACACCTGCAGCGGCCAGCCCTGCGCTGTGAGGTACTGGTACAGCGGAGCGAAGTACTGAATGGGGTGGGTATGTACAAAAATGAGTTGCATAGAAGATCAAGCACCAGTCAGCGACTGCAACAGCGTGGCCCAGCGTTGGCCATAAGCCTGCCAGGTATATGGCTGCACATGCAGGGCTGCCTGCCGGCCCATGCGCTCTACTTCGGCCGGCTGCAGCGCAAAGTGCAGCAGCGCCTGCAGTAAGGCAGCATCATCGCCTGGTGTCAGTATAAATCCATCTTCACCCGCAGTCATCACATCGGGCGCTGCTGTGGCCGTAGTGGTAATTACCGGTAATCCGCAGGCCATGGCCTCAATGATGACCTGTGCAAAGCCTTCGAAATAACTGGGAAATACAAACACATGGTGCTGGCGCAAAAATGCAGCCCGATGCGATGGTGCAATGGCGCCTGCCAGCTGCACCTGCGGCGGGAGCGGTACCGAAGCAGGCCACTGCCCGTAGCCGGCCAGCGTGAGCTGTGCCTGTGGTACCTGTGCCAGCAGCTGCGGCCATACCCGACACAGCCAGGGCACCCCTTTGCGGGCACCAATGCTGCCCATAAACACAAAGCGAACAGGACCTTCAACCGGTAGCGGCTGGTTCCATTTGCTTTCAAAAAACTGCAGGTCGGTGCCGTAGGGGTTGACGACTATTTTGTGCGCCGGCACGCCATGCTGCAAGTAAGTATCGCGGGTAAAAGAAGAGGCCACCACAATGCGATCGGCCTGCTCCATTTCCTGCTGCTCCAGCGCCAGCAGCGCCTGCGCCTTGCTCTCGCTGTGAGTGGCCCAGTCAGGAAACTCGCTGCGCAGTTGCTGGTACACCGCCTCTTTGGCCAGCGGGTGTGCAATGCTGGCATCGAGCACAAAGGGCTTGCCGGCAGCACGGGCCCGCTGCTGCAGCAGCCAGCTGGAGGTATCGAAGCCAATGACCGCGCCGCACTGCTGTAGCAGCCGCTGTGGCAGGGCTTGCTGAAAAGCTTGGTTGCGCCGAAAAAAATCTTCAGGCGTAAGTGAGCGGCGGCGCCCCGTGAGCAGCAGGCGCAACTCGGGCTGCCAGCAGCGATACAACAACCGATCGGGCAAGCCTGGTACTACGCGACTGCGCCAGCTGGCAGGTAACCATCGCTGCCACTCGTGGCCCCAGGCCAGGCCTGTAGCAAAGCGGCTCAACTGCTGCTGGCGGGCCAGCGCCAGCGCCAGCGCATGACTATACTGCGTACCCGGATGCGTCAGCAGCGCACCGTTTGGGGCAGCGGTCAGATTTGAAACAGGAGGTTGCAAACAGGAAGAGCAGCGGGAGGTTTCAGATTTGGATTCGGATCTAGATGGCCGGACGTGTCAATTTCAGCTTTACGTATTGTCATTACTGCGTGCAGAGAAGCCTAACCAACGGCGGTAGTTGCAGCTGCCGGCGCTTCGGGTTGAACCGCTTCGCCCTCGCTATCGGCGACAGGTCTTTTGCCATATCGCTTCTCCATTTTTTGGCGCCACACCACATTATCCAGCAAGATGATGCCCAGCAGTAGAAACGAAGCATTGTGGGGGTTGTACACAATGGGCTGCCCAAAGGCGATTACGAACCAAACGATCCAGCGTGCCGCCCCCCCAAACGACAAATTGAACGCCATGATAAGTGCCAGCGCTGTTTTGAAAAACAGGATGATGAGGCCGCCCTCCAACAGTACGCGGCTAAACTCAGTTTCGACATAACCAAACTCCCACACATAGGGGCTGGTGCCAAACAACTGGGTAGCACCCTGGTAGGTGGCGCCGAGCCCGATGCCGGCAATAGGGTGCTGGTAGCGGCCATTTTGAATGTAGTACCAGTCGGTAAGTAAGCGATTGGTTTGTTCGCCCGATTTGGCATTCGCATCTACCCGACCCATGAAGTTGCCATAGGCCAGACTGATCTGATCGCCCAGTGGAATTTTTTTATACAGCAGTACCACCGCTGTAAAAATCATGGCAGGGATAATGAGGCGACCCAGCACAGAAAACACCGTGCGTGCCGGATACTCGGTGAAAAGCATAGCCCCCATGAAGAGGATGAAGATAACCAGCAGGCTGCGGGAGCCCGTCATAAACGTGGCAGCTACACCAAACACCACTGCTGTAAACACCATCCACTGCGGAAAGCGCAGGCGGGCCATGGTCCATATCATGAGGCAGTAAAACATCATGTAGGCAGTGTAGCCACTTAAAAAACTGAAGGTGCCTGTTACCCGCACTTTATCGCCTACGGTGGCTACTTCTATCAGGTCGCTGGCGTACTTATTCAGCACATGGTTGGGTGGCAGTGCATACTGCACAAAGGCCAGTACTATTTCCAAAACAGCAATGACCAAAAACCACTTCATGAATTGCTGTGGCCGAAACAAATGCCGATTGCTGAAATAGTAAAACAACCCCAGCCAGAAACCACCGTGTACCAGCATGCCAAACAGCCCGTGCCACAGTGTGTATTGCAACGGGTGAATGATGTGATACACCATATAGCCGAAGTAAAAAATGAGGATGCGGTGCTGCGTAAACGGACTGTAGCAATTGGCGCTCCGGAAATAGAGCATCAAAAACGGAATGACCATTTGAATGCCCAAAATGGTATTGCTGACCGCACCGCTGCTGGTACCCCATTTGCGAATAGCGCCACCCAGCGAGGCTACCAAAAACAACGTGAGGTACCACTTCATTTCGGTGTTCAGCCCCCGCTTTTGCTGGGCCACCGATTGCTCCCACTGCTTTACCCGCTCGGCATTGCCGATAGTGGGCGATATGATGGCAGTGGTACTCATGCGCTTTTTAGTGCAGACCTAATGGCCGCCAGCAATAGCTGACCGCTGTAGCTGACGGTAAGTGATTGCAAATGTGCGTGCACTTGTTGGGCATTGCAAGGATTGTTTTGCGCAGCCAATGCCAGCGCCCTGGCCCAGGCGCCAGGCTCGGCCTCGGCTACCTGCAGGGCACAGGCACCACCCGCTTCGGGCAGGCCACCGGCCGTACTGCTGACCACCGCACAGCCGCAGGCCAGGCCCTCGGGTACTACGGTACCAAAAGGCTCTACCACCGAGGGTACCGCCAGCACCTGGTGCTGCTGCATCAGCCGGGCAATGCCGGCCTGCGATACCGACCCTGCTACCCGAATGGCTGGCAGTCTGGCTGCCGCCTGTTCTACCAGCGGACGCAGCGGGCCATCGCCTGCAATACTGAGCTGCCAACCATCGGCCGGGTGCCGCTGCAGCAGTTGTTCAAATGCCTGTAGCAATAGGTCGATGCCTTTATCGGGCACGAGGCGGCCCACAAACAGGATGCTGTTGGGCTGCCGCGCCACCATTGGGTCGGGGCGAAAAATAGTGTCGTCGAACGGACTGTGCACAACCACAGTGCGCCGCAGTGGCCGGGCCACATAAGCACTGCAGCAGATATTGAGCCGCGCCAGCCGATTGCTGATGAACCGCTTGAGCTGCTGCCGCCATTGGCGGGCATAGACCCCATCGGTGAGCAGGGTATGATGACTGATGAGCAGGGGCTGACCCGCCAGCCATAGCAGTGGCAGCGCCTTGAGCGAAATATTGAGCAGCAGCACCACCCGGGCCTTGCGCATCAGCCGCCATTGTTGGTACCAGCTGGCACCACGCACCACGGTGTAGCTAAAAGCATCGGGGCCGGCCGCCGGTGTATTTGTGATGACCGTAACCTGGTAACCCTGCTGCTGCAGGTAGTCGGCCCAGTTCATGGTGACCCGCTCCAGACCACCCACCAGCGGGTAAAAGCGGGGGGAGTAGAAGAGGATACCCTCTCCCCCAAAACCCTCTCCCCCGCCTCTCCCTAAAGGACCCTCACCCTGCCCTCTCCCTAAAGGGAGAGGGTTCGAAGTAGCGGACCTTTTGAATGTATTTGAATTCATACTCTTACTCCCGACTCTCTTTAAAGGGAGAGGACCTTAAGTAGCGTAACGCCTACAAGTGAACGTCACTTCCCGCCATCAGCCATCTGCCAACTGTCATCTTTTTTCTCCCAATACCAGACAACTGACACCCAACAACTGCTCCTGACCCTCACCCCCGTCTCTCCCTAAAGGGAGAGGAGCTAAGGAAGCGTGACGCCTGCAAGTGAACGTCAGTCTGCTGCCATCTGACATCAAGCATCTGCCATCTGCCTCTTCCAGCACCCGAAACGGTGCCCTCATTTGGCACCTGACAACAGACCTGCATGGAGGCTGGCTAAATGTGGCCAGGCCAGCTGCTGCTGGTAGCGCTGGTGGGCGGCTGCGCCCAACTGGCTTCGCAGGGCTTCATGGGGCAGCAAGTGCACCAGTGCCTGTGCCCAGGTGCCGGCTTCATTATCGGGTAGCAGCCAGCAATTGTGGCCATGCTCAAAAAAGCTGGTGTCGGTCATATCGCCGAGCGTAGTCAGCACCGGTAGCCCCATCATAAAAGCAGCTGCCACCGTACCGTTTTTGTTGCTCACGCCACCTTCGGATTGGCGGTGCAGCGGCTGCGGCTGCAGCAGCAGGTGGCCCTGTGCCAGCCAAGTTCCTAATGCCTCCGTTGAGAGAGCACCCAGCCATTGTAGTTGCGACTGTACACCCAGTACTGCAGCCTGTTCCTGCAGGGCGGCTTGTGCCGAAGCACCTATTTGCCCTGCCAGTTGCAGGTGCCAGTGCCACTGCGGATGCGCTTGCTGCAACGCTGCCAGGGCCTGCAACAACGCAGGTGTGCAGCGGTTGGCAAAACAAAGCAGCCGGGTAGCCAACGGCGGATGCTGCGCCACGCCTGCAAACGGCACATTGCTACCCACAGGTATGCAGGGCAGGGCCGGCTGAAAATAGCCCGCAAACAAGGGGATGCTGGTAGCCGCTGCCTGTGCGGTGGCCAGCATGCGGCGGGCGATGTGCATTTGCAAATGCCCCAGCAGCCACTGGCGCCAGCCATAGCCATGCCGGCGCAGCGCTACTTCGTGGAAAAAGATATACTGCCGATAGCCCATGGCTTTGAGCCTGCGCATGGTGGCGGGCAACTGTAGCGGCAGGCCTTTGGGGTGAAAACTATAAGGTACATACTGCCAGTACAACAAGGGCCGTGTAGGTAGTGCCAATAGCAGCGCCGACAATGTAGCCGCCCGGGATTGTGGACTGCCATCGATAGCAGAGAGCTGCCAGCCACCGCTTGTACGGTGCGCCACCTGCCAGCGCATCCCCATGCCCTGCAGGTGCTGTGCCAGCTGATAGCTGAAATCGCCCACGCCGCAATGTTCTGGCAGGTAGCGGACGCTGATGAGGATCCCCTCACCCCCGAAACCCTCACCCCCGCCTCTCCCTAAAGGGAGAGGGGCTGAAGAATCGGACACTTTAAAGTAATCGATACCCATACTAACACCAGACAACTGACAACTGCTCCAAAACCCTCACCCTGCCCTCTCCCGACCCTCTCCCCCGTCTCTCCCTAAAGGGAGAGGAGCTGAGGTAGCGTGACGCTTGAAAGTAGACGTTGCTCCCCGCCATCTGTCATCCGCCATCTGTCATCTTTTTCTTCCCAACACCAGACAACAAACACCCAACAACTGCTCATTAACCCTCACCCTACCCTCTCCCTACAGGGAGAGGATTCGAAGTAGCGTGAAGCCTGCAAGTGAACGTCACTTCCCGCCATCAGCCATCTGCCATCTGCCATCTTTCCCTCCCCAACAACTGCTCATCTACCTTGGCGGATCAGGTAAATGATATTATCGCCGGCATGGCTGGCCGGCACCACTGGAGACAGCAATGCCGATAGCAGGCGAATGGGGGCACTGTAGTTTTTGCTGGCACCTTTGGGGTAGCCATCTATCTGTTGTACCTGCAAGCCGCGGCGCTGCAGCAGCTTTACCAAATTGGCCGTGTACACCGGGTAGATATGCGTGGGATCGCTTTTGGTATCGAAATGACCCAGCTCGCCTTTGGCAGCATACCGCAGCCGGGCATGCCGACTATGAATATTGGGCGTGGTGATGATGCAGGTGCCATCAGGCGCCAGGTTATTGGCAATCAGGTTGAGCAACAGACCTGTGTTTTCAATATGCTCAATCAGCTCAATACAGGTGATGAGCTGAAACTGCCCCCAGCGCCGCCCATTGTACTCGTCAAAATTCATGGCCTCGTGTGCAATACCTGCCGCTGCAAACTGCTGCGTATCGGCATCGAGGCCCAGCAGGCCGGTAGCGCCCGATTGCTGCAGCCGATGCAACCACGCACCGCTGCCACACCCGATATCGAGCACGGAAGCAACCGGCAACATGGGCTGCACCCACTGCGTAA
>CANHEC010000106.1 GCA_947459455.1 Chitinophagaceae bacterium | reverse complement strand
CGGTACTGCCCGCTATAAAAAACGTACCGCGGGTGTCAAGGGTGCCCACCGGCAGCACGGGGCTGCGGCGCTGTTCGCCATCCTGTAAGCCCCGCTCATCGGTCACCTGCCAGCGTACCTGCATGGTATCGCCGGCGGCGGGTGCGCCTGCGGCAAATAGCGCTGTAGCGGCACTGCCACTGGCTACGCTGTGCTGGCTGCTTTGCTGCTGACCGCGGTAGCTGAATAGGCCGCTGATCTGCCGGGTATCGCTGGCATAATTCAGCGCCTTGCCGCTGATCAGTACCGTATCGCCAGCCAGCGCAAACGCTGGCATCTGGAGGGTGCCCTGCAGCATTTTGAATGCTTTGGTCACGGGGTAGGCGGCACCATACCGGCGGCCCCTGGCGGCTGCATACAGCATGTGCTGCCAGCTGGTAATGTTTTCAGGATAGCGAATAGGAATGACGGCTTTGCCATCGGCATTGGTTTGGGTGCTGGGCGCCCAGTAGGCATCATCTCTAAAAACGTTGCGGATCACGGGCTGCACATTTTTTCCGGTACTGATGACGATGACGCCATGCGCACCGCGGCTACCATAGATGGACGTGGCTGCTGCTTCTTTCAAAATATCGATCCGCATGCCAGTGGTATCAAGGTTGGCAGGTAGTTCTTCCATTGCCACGCCATCTACTACTATCAAGGGTTGCTGCGTATTGCCCGCTACTGAGGAGATGCCCCTTATTTGCACACGACCATCATTGGTGATGGCCACGCCAGCTACCCGGCCCTGCAGCGTGTTCTCGATACGGGTGACACTGGCGGTCAAGTAACGCTTGCGGGTGGTACCATAGCCTGTTACCACTACTTCGTCCAGTCTGTTTTCTGCCGGCGACATTGTCACATCTTTCAGCTGCGTGCCCAGCCGGTGTACTGTCACGCTCACCTCTTTGCTGTTATAGCCTACATATTGCACGATTAATTGGTAGATGCCATCGGGCAACTGTTCAAGGCTGTACACGCCTTGCGCATTGGTACTGGTTGCTTTTTTGGTTCCCTTAATCATGACCGTCACACCTGCCAGTGGCAAGCCACTGTGTGCATCGGTAATGGTGCCGCTAACGCTGCCTATGCCCACAGGCAGGGCCACCGGCGCAGGCGTTGGCAGTACCGGGCTGGGGGCAGGAGGCTCCACTTCTTCCTGCAGCGGGGCCACCTGCCGGTCGTAAATGGCCCTGGCTTCCGCATTATTCCTCGAAAAAACAAGGCGGCCCAACTGTAATGCGCTGATACCGTAAGCTGGCAGGTCGAGTGTGTCAGAGGTCCAGGCTTCGTCGCGGTCGTTTACTACTACCAGCAGGTAGCGCCCCGGCAGCAGCTGGTGAAAATGGCGGCTGGCACCGGCTACAATGCGTACATCGTTGGGCGCAGCTACCGGCAGCAGCATGCTGTAGCGAATGGCCGAATCTTTTTGCCACTGCAGCTGCAGACGGGCCATACCGGCACTACTATTGTATTGCATGCGGGTAGTACTAAACTGCCGGCGGTAGTCTGGTTTGGCAGCTATCAGCAAGGGCAGGTCGTATTGCCAGGTGGTATCGGCCAGCTGCCAGCTGCTGCTGGTATTGCGCAGCGGTGTGCGGCCAGCCAGCAGGGGCTTTCGCTCCAGCCGGGCCATGCTGGGCGTTAGTCGGTACTCGTAGTTTTTTTCAAAAGGAAACTTGATGTCGATGCGGCGTTCATTGTATAGCCGCAGGCTATCGCCCGGCAAAAAAGGACCGGCAATGTAGTGCGACGACCCTACCAGCACCTGCTGCTCGCTGCTGCTCCACAGCCAGGCAGCCTCGGTCATGCGGTCGCCCACCAGCTGGATGAAATAGTGGGCGAGCTGCTCTTTTTCTTCGCGGCGCAAGCTGTCGGGCATGTTGATGGCACGTGCATTGGGCTGACTGCCGGCGGTAGCCACATTTACAAACAAGTCGTGCTTGTAGTGTGGCTGCAGGTAAATGCTGTCGATGTGCAGCAGCTGGTTCCAGGTGCGAATGCTCAGCTTTGCATAACCGGCGTACTGCAGGTGGCTGTTGGGCCGCTGGCTGTTTCGCCAAAACATGTCGGCCGGCTGGTTATTGATGTACAGTATATAGGCAGGTACCGGCTTGCCGCGGTGGTGCAGGTGCACGGCCAACTCGGGATACACACGCTGGTGGGCACTGCGCACCAGGTGCCAGCCCAGCGTATCGGTCAGGCGCCGGTAGTAGGGCAGTGTATCGGCCCCCAGCTGGCGGAGCAATGCAGGAAAATGAGCGGCAATGCTGTCGGTTTTACAGTAAGCTTCGGCTGCTTCGTAGGGCTTCGGGGCCTGCCAGCGGCGCTGCTTATCGTAGCGCATGTTGTAGGGGAAGCTGGGATACACAAATCTGTTTTGCAATTGCGCATTTTGGGCGGTGGCGGTAATGTTGGCATTGGCCACCGGCCGGTTGCGATAGTCGGTCACGGTTACTGCCAGGCTATCGGTGGTGCCGGGCTGCACGGCTGGCTGTACTTGCGCCGCTACCTGCAGTATTTGGTAGTACACGCCCATTTGTACCTGGCGGTTCTGTGGCTCGCCACGGTAGTAGTAGTTGATGACGGCCGTGTACATGCGTCGCTTTGATTTGCGCTGTGCCCACCTGAAATGTGTTTGGCTGGTGCGCTGCTGCCACAGGGTGCGGCGGTTGTGCATCACGCTGATCCATACCGGCATGCCGCCGGGGTTGTGTAGCTGAAAGCCAATAGTGTCTGCGTTGTTATCGCTGCTGAGTGTGGGCTCAAAGTTGGCGGCCTCTAGCTCGTAGCGCTTAGTTAGTTGGCGCCGTCCCAGTTCATCCAGTACCGTCACATCATACTCCTCGGCCAGCGGGTGAATGGGCAGGCGGGCTGGCAATTGCAGTACGGTATCGTAGTCTACCAGTTCGCCGCTGTAGTTCAGCTCGGCCTTTACCGGTTGCACCTCCCCATTTTCTACATAGCTGATGTGGAGGTACTGGCTGTCGCGGTCAAACTTGATTTCTTTTTGTACCGCCAGGTGCTTCAGCTGTTTTTCCTCCACTTTCATTTCATTGCTGCTGTTGCGCAGCACCGCTACTAATCGTACATCTAAATCGGCATTGGACAAAGCCAAAGCGGGTACCTGCACCGTGGTGGGGCCATCTGTTTGCAGCGGCAGGCTGCGTTGCCACAGCGTGTCAGGCACAAACAGGCGCTGATCATAAAAGCGATTCACCTGCGTAGTGAGCAGGTAGAGCTGCACCCTGCCATCGGGCAGGTACAGGCCATTGGCATCGGTTGCCGTCAGCGAGATGGGCAGGCTGTCTTTGCGCAGCCATTGGCTGGCGGTGTTCACTTCAAACTTCGACACATCGGGCAGCACATATTCTTCAGTGCTAAACTGTCCGTTCACCGTCCGTGGCTTTTTCTCAAGACTGCTGAGATACACATTGCACCGGATATCGGCCGGCAGGCTATCGGGCAATGGCCAGCTGTACACGTAGCTGCCGGGGTGCACCGGGCGCAGGGTATCCAGTCGCACGGTTTTGCTGGCGCCGCGGAAGTAATAATGGATGCTGGCTGCCATTGGAATACTAAGCGGCTGTCCCTTTTGAGTGGTGGCCCAGGCTTTCAGTTTCAGGGTGTCGCCTTTTTTGTACAGCGGCTTATTGAATACCATAAAGCTGGCTGGTTGTCGCCCGGCTTGCCGCCGCCGCTGGTAGCTTCCATTGAACAGGTTGCGTACCGCCATGCCTGCCCGCCTCACCTGCCGTACCACGGGCCACTGCTGCCATCGGCGCCGGTTGCGATAGCGATAGGGTTCGTATGCATCGAAGCTGAGGCTGCCAATGAGCGTATCGCCTGGTGTGTAAATCTGCAGCTGCTGTTCATCCATATCGCGGTGGCGCCGCTTAAGTTGAAAGGCTTGTGAGGCGATCGACCATTGCAGCCAGCGCTTGCCCAGCCGGGCTTGCAGGTGGGCGGGTACCTGTCCGTGTTGGTCGAATACGGCCAGGCGCACCTGCCGGCCATGAGCCATACTTTGATAGCTGAGTCCGCTGCTGATATAGGTGCTGGCCATTACCTGATGATTTTGAATGCGCACCGATACATAGTGGCCGGTGGGCAGCGGCGGCGCCTGCATCCACTGGCTATCGGTGCCCAGCCAGGCCGGTGCCAGCTGCTGCAGGTAGTCCAGGTTGATGCGGCCCTGTAGGGTCCAGCGGGCCATGCTATCGGCCGGTACCCGCCAGGCGCCTCGCAAGGGGGCTGCCCGCTGCCATTGCTTCAGCTGCGCAAGGGTCGATACTTCGTGGGTTTGGGCCGCCACAGGGCTGGCCATGGCAAATAGTGCAAAGCAGCAAAGCAGGTAATGGCGCATGATACAAACAGCGGGCTGATATGCAGGCCCCGCTATGCTGTATGGATGGCGGTTTTACCCAAAGGGTTGGAAAAGGAGCAAAAAATACACGGACCAATCATTAGCGCAGCACCTGTAAGCTAACGCCGGGCGCTGTTTCCAGGTTAGCACCCTGCTGCAGGCGCAGGCTGCGAACGGCAGCATTTGTTTGCAAAAAAATACTGCCGGCAAACCGCACCACCACATCGGTATTGGCATCGGGCACAATGCCGCAGCTCCAGTTGGCGGCATTGCTCCAGTTATCATCGATGGCGCCGGTCCACACACTTTCGAAGCGGAGCGTAGCTACAATGGCCGAGGGCTGTGCATCTACCAGGCAACGATATTGAAAGCCGTACAGGCTACTCGGAGTACTATTGAACTGCAGGGTAGCGGTAGCCGTGCCGGCGTAGATGCTATTGTCGGCCAGGTTGCTCCAGCCACTGCCGTTGTTGGCCTGCCATTGGTAGCTGGCACCGGTCAGCGGTGCCTCCAGTGTAAAAGAGCTACCAGCACATACCCGGGTGAGCCCGGCCGGATCGGCAGGCCCCATCAACACCCGCACAATGCCATGTGCCAGCCGGCCACCGTAGCGCCTGAAATTGCCGCCAACCAGCAGTTTTCCATCATTCTGAAAGGCCATCGCTTCTACAAAAGGATCGGCTTCGGTGCTGTAGTAGCTGCCAATACCGGCATTGGTTTCATTGCCGGCGTCGGCTGTAAAGCTGGTGGGCACCAACAGGCCCGCATTATTCAGCAGCATCAGGCCCTGGCGGGTACGATTGGTGCCGGCATCATTGTAGGTAATGTTTTGGCCACCTAGCAGCAGCTCGCCATTGGGCGTCACCAGCAGGCGGTTGACCACGCCGCTGATGCGGGTGGTGCCTGCCCAGCTGGTATCGAGGGCGCCGTTTGGCAGCAGCACTGCTACTACCCGGGTGGAAGCAGGTGCACTGGCCAGGCGGAAGCTGCCCGCAATGGCTACCCTGCCATCGGGCAGCGCAGCTACTGCATTGATGCTGCCGGTATTGCTGGCAAAAGCTGGATCGAAAGCTGGAACGAGCTGCCCGTTGGCAGAGAGCATTTTCACCCAGGGCCGGCTGACGCCGCCCGTGCCACTAAGCGATCCGATACTGCCTGCCGCCAGGATGCGGCCATCGGGCAGTACCTGCAGGTCGAAAAGGCTGCCGGTGCCATCGGCGTCAAACAGTGAGTTAGCATTGGCTGCAAAACCAGGATCGATGGCGCCATTTACCGTCAGGCGGGTCAGGTAGTAGCTCGTTTGGCCATTGAATGTTTTGAACTGGCCCGCCACCAGCCACCTGCCATCAGAAAGGCGGCGAACGGCTCGCAGGTTGGTGCCGCCAGCTACGGCGGGTCCGGTAGCTGTAAAGCTGTTGTCGATAGCACCCGAGGGCAGCAGCCGCACAATGCTTTGCCGGGCCTGGCTTTGAAAACGAGTGAAATCGCCTACAACCACTGCCCGGCCGGTAGCGGGATCGGGCGCTATGCTGTGAATAACACCGACGGCGCCAGAGTCGGCATTGAAAGCCACGTCCAACTGGCCATCGGGCTGTAGCCTGGCAATGCCGCGGCGGCCAACATCATTGTAATACCTGAAAAGGCTGCTGCCGGCAAAGCCGCCTGCGCTACCCACCATCACAGCATCGTCGGGCAGTACAGCAATAGCAGTAATGCCTGCCACGCTGGTGCCAAACGATTGTACTCCGCTGCTTTGCATAAAGCTGGCATCGGCGCTGCCCGAGGGCAACAGCCGATTGGCGTAGAGGCGGGCCACCAATGGCCCGTTGGTAAAGGTGCTGGCAGCGTTGATGCCGTTGCCAATAAAGACGCCCCCATCGGGCAGAGCTGCCACGGTGGTGACTGTAGATAGCAGGAGCGGGGCCGTAAAAGAGGCATCGATAGCGCCGGCAGCACTAAGCAGGGCTATGTGCCGGCCGGTAGCGGTGGCGCCCAGCAGGCCGCCCACCCAAATGCGACTGCCGTCGGGGTGCTGTGCCAGGGCCCTTACGGTCGTGGTGGGCCCGCTATTGTAAGGCGAGGTAAAACTATTGTCGATGTCGCCATTGCTTTGCAGCCGTACCAGCCCGCTGCTGTTGATGCCATTGTAAGCATCAAAACTACCGCCCGCCAAAATTGCGCCACCCGGCATGGCCAGCAGGGTCTGTACCGTACCAACGGTGCTAAACCGGCTGCCACCCCCATTAAAGCCGGCGTCGAGGCTACCATCGGCATTTAGCCGGCACAGGCGCCCCACGGTGGTGCCATCGTAGGTGTTGAAGTTGCCGCCGATGATGATATCGCCATCGGGCAGCAGTAAGATGCTATTCACCTCGGTACCTGCGGGAATGCCGCTACCGGTGCCAAAGCTGGCATCTAAAGCACCATTGGGCTCCAGCCGGATAATGCCATAGCGGGTAGGCGACCCGGTGCGGCTGAGGCTGCCGCCAATGAGTATTTTGCCATCGGGCTGTACCGCCACGGCATTGATATTGGCGCCGCCAGCCAGGCTGGTGGCTGGTGTAAAGCCGGCATCTATGCTGCCGTTGGTATTTAGCAGTGCAATTCCTCTTCGGCTAATGCTTGTATTGTAGGTGCTGAAATCGCCGCCCACTACCCACTTTCCACCGGAGTAAGGCTGTACGGCATTTACTGTACTATTAAAGCCGGTACCTGCCAATGCAAACCCTGTATCTCGGCTGCCGTCGGCATTTAGCATCATCAGCCGGCCTACTATGGTGCCCGAAAAGCCATTGAAAAGACCCCCTACCAGCAGGCGGCCATCGGCCAGCCGGTGGCTGCAGCGTAGTTCGCCATCAAAGCCACTGCCTTGCAGGCCATCTTCGAAAACATTAAAGCTATTGTCGATACGGCCGGGCTGGGCATAGGCAGCTTGTATACCAAGGACTGCCAGGCCAATCAGGCAGCCAACCAGTGTCGTTTTCATGAAAACAGATGGGATTAAACGGGTATCCGGTTTTGAAGGTATGGCAGTGGCGGCACAGCCAAAGCACCCGGCCTAAAAGTTT
>CANHEC010000105.1 GCA_947459455.1 Chitinophagaceae bacterium | reverse complement strand
TGATTATACTTCTTTGTCATGTGGTAATAACAAAGGTAGTTTTTCGGCTCCCTCCCTTTCTGGGCTCCGTTTCGCTTCGGCTACGCCTTCGCTTCACTCCGCCCAGAAAGGGAGAACTCCCCGTTGCACTTATTACTTGAACTTAGCATTTCATTTGCTCTAAGCTTAAGGAAAGACAAGCTTTGATGGGAATTGAGATTTTCAATTTTGGTGATTCGATTATTAGACAGATTCAACGTCTCCAACCATCGATTTGCCTCTAGATTCTCGATTCGATCTATGGAATTTTTGTTTAGATCCAAAGTTTTTAAAAAGGAATTGTATTCTATGTTTTCAATCTTTTTGATGAAGTTGAAAGATAGACTGATGTATTCTAGCTTATTGTTCGCATGCAGATTTTCGATTCGATTTATGCGATTTAGATGCAGATCAAGATAGGTTAATTCGACAAGTGGCGATAGGTTATGAATCTTTTCAATATAATTCTGCCCTAATAATAGGTGGGTAAGTGAAGTGTTGTTTTGTAAGTTCTCGATTTTCTGGACTTTATTATTTGTGAGATATAATCTCGTAAGGTTGATGTTTTTATCAATACCACTAATAGCTGTGACTTCGTTGTGTGATAAATAAATTTGTTGCAGCTTAGAGAGCCTGTTAATATTTGTAATATGTTTAATTTTATTGTAAGAGAGGTCAAGGATTTCGAGGTGGTATAGCTCTTCTAAGTTTTCGATTTGTTCTATTTCCCATTTGTTGCTTGCAGTACCGGCAAGTATTAGTTTCTTTAATTGTTTCAGTGCAGATATGTGGTGGGATATTGTAGAGAGTCTGTTAAGGCTTTCTGATTCCGTTTCGAAAGTTTCGCGGATTATAATTTGATTTGATTTTGTCCATTCGGCGTTGTCTGACAGAATGAGTTCTTCCAGCCAAGGCAATTCTTCTACCTCAGAAGGTATTGCTCTCAAGCCGCAGTTGCCAAGATTGAGCTTTCCTGTTTTCAGATATAGCTCTGTATAAATTATGGATAAGTGTTTTGGCAGTGGGTAAGTGTAGTTCGAATGCTTCTTATCGACTAGTCCAATTAGCCGTTTGTCAGGCACAAATTTTCTGAAAGCTTCAAAGAACATCCGGTCAGTCAACTTATGGTCTGACTGAATTTCTTCGCTTGGGTAGCCTTTTGATGCCAAGTACGAGCGTATTTCGTAATCTTCGATCTGCAAGAAGTCGGCTGCTTCTTTTAAAAGCGGTGTGTTGGATATGTTCATTTTCCTTTTTGTCGTCTTTCAATGAGTGCTCTGTCCGTAAAGATAGATTTCATTCATTCAGGTATTTCGTTTGTGCCTGTTTTGTTTGGATGAAGCCGTTGGCTGCTGAAACACGTCTGAAGAAGAAAGTTTCCCAGTCAGGGTGGCTGCCGGAAATTTTTTTTATATCTGTTTGAGTGACAAGTTGCACTGGTGAGGGTATATTCCGAGAGTTTGAATCATTTGGCAGCTGGTTATTGCCGCTTGGTGTAGCCATGTATCGGCGTGGCCATTTTTCGCGGCACCTCCATCAAGTTTAAACAGGGCTTTTCTGTAACGGACACCTTGCTATTTTTGTTTTTTACCGGATTTATCAAACCCCATGCGTACCGCACTACTCGCCCTACTCCTGAGCCTCGGCACCATCACCGCTTCGGCGCAGTCATTACCCGACTTTGGCAGCATTCGGCTGAACGTGAAAGAAGACTACGATGACAAAGCAAACGAAGCAGCGCTAACGGCGGCCACTCACCTGCTGTCGACACCGCTGGACGATGCTAACCGCCGTGCAGCCCTGTCTTATGTGATTCGCTGGATGACCGGTTCGCCGCATTACAGCTTCAGCCTCGACGCCAAAGCCATGCGTTTTACAAAAAGCAACGATGACCTGCTGGGCCTGTACATGGCTGGCATGGCCCGCTTTGCGCTGGAAAACAAAGACAAGGCCGCTGATGCAAAGGCGGTGAACATTGGCGGCCTGCAGCACGTGGCCAACTATGCCGCCAACCCCGCCAACGGCGTGAAACTGAACAGCGAACTAAAAAAACTGATAAAAGCCAACCAGGCTGGCAAACTGGCGGAGTACCTCGGGGGTTAATGCTGGTACCTTCACCGCTTCTATGCCTACAACACGTCCCGTCTTTTTATCGGCCGAGTGGAAATACCTGGCCATGCTGAATTATCGGGTGCCGCCCGAGCTGCTGGTGCCGCATGTGCCACCGGGCACCGAGGTAGACCTATGGCAGGGTGAGGCATTGGTAAGCGTGGTGGGCTTTCTGTTTCACAATACCCGCGTATGGGGCCTGCAGTGGCCCTGGCATACCAATTTTGAGGAGGTAAACCTGCGCCTGTATGTGCGCCGCTACGAAGACGGGCAATGGAAGCGGGGCGTCGCTTTTGTGAGCGAAATAGTACCGCGGCCGGCCATTGCCTGGATAGCCAATGCGCTGTACAACGAGCACTACCGCTACATGCCCACCCGCCACCACCTGCAGCAGGGTGCCGAGGCCCTGCAGGTAGACTTTGGCTGGAAACACCGCGGCCAATGGAACAGCATGGAGATAACCGCTGATCCCGTGGCGGTACCTATTGCCGAAGGCAGCGATGCCGAATTCATTTTTGAGCACTACTGGGGCTACAACCAGCTGAACCGCCACACCACCATCGGCTACCAGGTGCAGCACCCCCGCTGGCTGCACTACCCGGTGCGGCAGTGGCAGCTGCAGCTGGATGTGGCCGGCATTTACGGCGAAGCCTGGGTGCCCTGGCTATCGGCAGCGCCCCACAGTGTGATGCTGGCCCAAGGCTCGGCCGTGACCGTGCACCGACCTGTAAAGTGGCGCCACCCGGCGGCGTAAGCCAGCGGCGGCATGTGCGGCAGGCCATTACCTTTAGCGCCCTTATTTACGCTAACCATCCCTACTACGCATGCAAGCAGCAATTCCCTGGCAAGAGCGGCCCGCCGGCCAAACCGATGTAATGTGGCGCTACAGCCACAATCCTGTGATTGGCCGCTACGCCATCCCCTCGTCCAACAGCATTTTCAACAGCGCCGTGGTGCCTTTTGGCAATGGCTTTGCCGGCGTGTTTCGCTGCGATAACATGGCTGTGCAAATGAACATTTTCGCCGGCTTCAGCGCCGACGGGCTGCATTGGCAAATAGAGCATGAGCCTATCCGCATGCAGGAGGGCAATACCAGCATGATCGAATCGGCTTACAAGTACGATCCGCGGGTGTGCTTTATCGAAGACCGCTACTGGATCACCTGGTGCAATGGCTACCATGGCCCCACCATCGGCATCGCCTACACCTTCGATTTCAAGGAATTTTTCCAGTGTGAAAATGCCTTTCTGCCATTCAATAGGAATGGTGTACTGTTTCCCGAAAAAATTGGGGGCCGCTACTGCATGCTCAGCCGCCCCAGCGATAACGGGCACACGCCTTTTGGCGATATATGGCTGAGCTACAGCCCCGATATGAAATACTGGGGCGAGCACCGCTGCGTGATGAAAGTGGCACCTTTTACCGACAGTGCCTGGCAGTGTACCAAAATAGGCGCCGGCCCCGTGCCCATCAAAACCAGCGAGGGCTGGTTGCTTTTTTACCACGGCGTCATTCATACCTGCAATGGCTTCCGGTACAGCATGGGCGCTGCCCTGCTCGATCTGGAGCAGCCCGACCGTGTACTGTATCGCAGCAAGCCCTACCTGCTGGCACCCGCCGAGCTATATGAGCTCACCGGCGATGTGCCCAACGTGGTGTTTCCCTGCGCTGCGCTGCACCAGGATGACCGCGTGGCGGTGTACTATGGCGCTGCCGATACCGTGGTGGGCGTTGCCTTTGGGCACATCAGCGAAATCATTGCTTTTTTGAAGGCCAATAGCCTGTAACCGGCTTACCTGAATTCGTAGCCGTAGCCCATGAGTTGGGTAAGCAGGGTAGCGGGTGCATCGGTAGCCGTGCAGCGGCCCTCCAGGCGTGGTGCTATGGGGGAGTGTACTTTCAAATACTCTTCTACAATGCTGTGCAGGGTACTGCCCAATCGCTTGGGCTGCTTCACCCCTTCTACGCGGCAAATGGTCGTGTCGGGGTCACCTTCCCGTTCGCAGGCCACAAAGCTGTAGGTCTTGTCGGGCTGTACGGGTTTGCCGCCCACGGCGATGCTGTTGACACGCTGGCCGGCATCGCGGCCAATCGTAAAGTTGACCCGCATGCCCTGAAAGCGCACCACCCAGCCACCAAAGCGCTTGGCAGGATCCTTGGCAAAGGCGTTCTGCAGTTCTTTCTCCATCCAATCCCACAATTGCTGGCCGGTGATGAAGCCCTGCTTGGCTTCGCTGTCTACCGGCAGCATGCTCCACAGGTAGTCTTCGGTGATGATGGCTTCGCCGGTGGCTGCATCGGGCACCAGTGGCGGGCAAAAGCGAAAGCCATTGCTCAGCGCAATGTCGGGCTTGAACTTCCACATGATGGCATCGGTGATGAAATTGTCCATCGGCGTCTCGATGACGTAGTAGCGCATCAGCGGCGTTTTGGTACGGCCGAGTACGCAGCTCAGGCGCTTTTGGTAGGGGGCGTAGGCTTCGTCTACCAGGCGGCTCATTTCTTCGTCGGCTTTGTAGCGGTCGGGGTCTACATCCAGCAGCTCGTAGTTTTCCTCTTTTATCTGTCCGTTTTCCAGCACTATATCCAGCCGGGCTACAAAGCTGCCAAAAGCACCGGGCTCGGTTACCTTGGCGTGTACGCCTTGTATGGGCTGGCGCAGGCGTTCGTGGGTATCGGCTCCCAGTATGTAGTCTACGCCACGTACCTGCGGCTGGTTGGCCAGGCCCACCTGCTGTGCCAGTCCCATGTGGGTAATGAGCATCACCAGGTCACACTTTTCGTACTCCCGCAGCAGCTTTACATACTTGGCCACGTTGTCTTCAGGAAAAGTAAAACGGATGCCATCGCTGTAGGCTGGCGATTGGCGCTTAGGTGTCAGCGGATCGTTGTAGCCAATGAAACCTATTTTGATACCTCCCACATGCTTTACGAAATAGGGCGGGAAAATGAGATCGCCATTCAGCTCGTCGGTCGTTTTGTGGTACATATTGGCGCACACCTTTACGGCGTCGTACGCAAACATGTCTTTCATCATCATCTCCTTGCCATACACCACTTCCCAGTTGCCAGGTAGCACTATGTCGTAGCCGATATTGTTCATCAGCGGCACAATGGCCCGGCCTTCGCTTAGCGCTGCCACGCCGCTGCCCTGAAAACAGTCGCCTCCATCAATCAGCAGGGTTTGCCCGGGGTTTTGCTGTCGCAGGGTATGCAGCATGGTTTTAAGGTGCGCAAAGCCGCCCCGCTTTTTAAAAACGCTGCGTCCGTTCTCTACAAAAAACTCATCGTGCGGATGCAGTTGCGAGTGGATGTCGGCCGTGTGCAGCAGGCTGATCATCCGGGCCTTGCCTGCTGCCACGGCTTTGTTGCGGCTCATGTCTTGCCGGCGCAGCTGTGCATCGGTATCGGCCAGGGCGCTGGCGGCCACCGGTGTAGGCAGCAGGCCACCGCCTATGCCCAGCGCCAGCCCCAGCCTGCCGGCTTCTTTCAAAAAGCGGCGTCGGTTTTCATCGGCCAGTTGCAGGTGCAGTTTTTGCTCGGCTTCCGAAATGCCGGCTTCGGCGCAGCTGCGGCAGCTGCACTGTGGTACATGGTTAGTGGGCATACAATCGTGTTGGGTGCAGGCAGGGCCGGCACTTTATTTTGTTTTGTGGATTTTTCTGTTGGCGGCTATGGGCCCAAAGGGTCCGTATTTGTGCTGGGTTTCGCTAAAGCTATCGGCATAGGGGCCAAAGGGGTGGTCGATCGGCTTTTTTGAAATATCGGGCCAATCTTGGTTCAGGTCTTTGGTGGGCCGCGGCTGGCTGTTTACAAAGGCTGCTACATCCCAGGCCTCTTCGGTGCTAAGTGCCGGCGCATGGTGGCTGCTTTGGTTATAAGGCATGTTATCGTGCACAAAGCCCGCAAAGCGAGATAGCCGAAAGAGGCCGGCACCGGTATTGTAGCTATGTGGCCCCCACAGCGGCGGGTACACATACCAGCTGCCATTTTCGGCCAGCTGGCCCTGTCCATCGGTGCCGTGGCAGCTCACACATTTGGCGGTATACACCTGCTGTCCTTTCAGCGGATCGGCCGGGCGGTTCATGTATGGCAGCTCGGCTATGCCGGCACCGGCCGGTTTGGTACCAGCAGGTACCGCCTGCCCCAGCCAGTTGATGTAAGCCAGGATGGCCCGCATTTCGTGGCTGGTCGTATCCAGCGCCTGTCCGTTCAGGCTGCGTTCAAAACAGTCGTTTACCCGGTTGGCAATGCTTTCTACATGGCCGCTGCGGTCGCGGTGCTTGGGGTAGGTGCTGGCTACTGCGCCATAGTTATTGCCCCAGGCCCGGCGGCCGGCATCCAGGTGGCAGTTCTGGCAGTTCAGGCCATTGCTCAGGTGGGCCACACTACCCTGCGGCCCCAGGTAGCGGGCCGTGTTGGCTACCAGGTCGGCGCCATAGGCTACCAGTGCCCGCTCGGGCCCCTGCAGCTGGCGGTCGGTCAGCAGGCTGGGGCCGGTCCATGGCTCGGGTGGCATGGCAGCTGTGGCAGGTGGGGGCGTATCTGGCGCCTGCACCATGGTGCGCACCACCGCTACAGTCACCGCCAGCACAATGGCTACTACAGGCCAGTTTTGTTTGATCGTTTTTAGCATAGCAAATAGCGCCGGCAACTGCCAGCTGGCAATCGCTTTCGGGAAGGTAAAATTGAAACATGGCAACCGCTGCTGTCGTGACAACTATCACCCGGCTTTTTTGCACAAGGCTGCGGTTTCGGCTATTTTGCCGGGTACAAGCATTTTATATGAAAGTTTCTGCTGCCATCTGCCTGCTATGCCTGCTGTGTATGGGTGCCGCCACCGTGCAGGCACAGCAAACACCTGCCGAAAAATTTGTAAGCCAGCTATCGGCCCGCAAAAATGAATGGCTCATCAAAGGCCGCAAAGACAGCCTGCAACAACTGCTCGATGCCCGCTGCCAATACATTCACAGCAATGGCTGGGTGCAGTCGGCCGCCGAAGTGCTGGCCGATCTGGGCCCGCAAAAACTGCAGTACCTGCAAATAAAACTGGGCCAAACCACGGCCCGCCAGTTCGAGAAAATGGTTATCATCACCGGGCGGGGACAGTTTGCCGGCAAGCTCAATGGCACGGCCTTCGATATGGAGCTGGCCTTTACCGAAGTGTACGTGAATCGTAAAAGCGGCTGGAAGCTGCTGACCCGCCATGCCAGCCGGGTGCAGTAGAAAAAAGAGAGGATTCATACCATGCAACTGTCCATCAGCAATCAGCTATTTGTAGTAGGTGGTGCCGGCGCTGGTTTTGGCCGTGCCGTAGCCGAGGCCCTG
>CANHEC010000104.1 GCA_947459455.1 Chitinophagaceae bacterium | reverse complement strand
ACGGTGGGCACTGATGGCCGCCTGGCTATCGGGCCGGTATTGGAAGTAAGTAGGCGGTAGCTGCCGCAAATAGGTGCGGGGGGCACAGCCGGCGGCCAGCAAAACAATGGTCAGCAAAATCAGTCGCATGCCGCGAAAGTACATAGTGGCCGGCCAATGCAACCAGCTACCTCCTGCAGTGCCAGCATGGGTGGACAACGCAAAAAGAAAAGCTGGTTGTGAGGTACAACCAGCCTTCGCTACTCTTCAAAATCTTACATGCCCATTGGCCCCCGGCCATCAGGCAAAATAGCTGAGGTTCGTTTTCGGCGTCAGCGCTTTCAGGCTTTCATACATCAGCTGTATGGTGTGCTCAATGTCGTCTTTGTGCAGCATTTCTACCGTGGTGTGCATGTAGCGCAGCGGTATAGAAATGAGTACCGAAGGGCAGCCATCATTGGCATAGGCAAAGCTGTCGGTATCGGTACCGGTACTGCGGCTGAGGGCCCGCCATTGCACCGGTATCTTTTGCTTTTCGGCCACTTCTTCTACCATGGCCAGCAGCTTGTTGTGAATGGCGGGTGCGTAGGCCAGCGAAGGGCCTTTGCCGCAGGCCACGTCGCCTTCAATTTGTTTGTTAATCAACGGCGTGGTGGTGTCGTGCGTCACATCGGTTACGATGGCCACGTCGGGCTTTATCCGGCGTGCAATCATCTCAGCGCCACGCAATCCTATTTCTTCCTGTACGGCATTTACCACATACAGGCTGTACGGCAGCTTTACTTTGTTTTCCTTCAGCAAGCGGGCTACTTCGGCTATCATAAAACCGCCCACCCGGTTGTCGAATGCACGGGCTATCAGGTAGTCGTTGGCCAGTTCATCAAAGCCATCCTGGTAGGTAACCACCGCCCCAATGTGAATGCCCAATTCTTCTACTTCCTTTTTGCTGCGGGCACCACAATCCAGCCACAGGTTATCTGTTTTCGGAGCAGGTTCTTTGGCATCGGCCGAGCCCAACCGGGTATGAATGGCAGGCCAGCCAAACACAGCTTTTACCGGTCCTTTTTTGCCGTGAATAATGACCCGCATAGAGGGTGCAATCTGATGATCGACGCCGCCGTTGCGCTTCAGGTACATCAGGCCACTATCGGTTATGTAGTTCACAAACCAGCTGATCTCATCCACATGCGCTTCTATCACCACTTTGAAAGGCTGACCAGGATTGAGAATGGCAGCCGCCGAGCCATAAGGATCGGTAAAAGTTTCGTCGGCGTATTGCTTCACATAGTCCAGCCACACTTGCTGTCCACCTTTTTCAAAACCCACCGGGCTGGGGGTATTGAGGTAGTGGCGCAAAAACTCGTAACTCTTTGCCGGCATGGCGGCTTTCTTTTTCGCAGTGTCTTTCTTTTTCGTCTTAGCCATATGCTTGGTCTGTTTTATAAAAATGATCGAAGGTGTATCGTTGGTCAACGAATGTAGGCAAGGTGCTGTAGCGCACCAACAACCAGCGGTTGTAGTATGAGCAATGCATCGAGCAGCAGGTAGCCCAGCGGCCATACCGGGCGCCGCACGGCTTGTACGGCCAGCCCAAGCGCTATGCCGGTAGGCAGGCAGGCTGTCAGTATAGGGATGAACCCACCTGGCAGAGGCGTGGCACCCAGCAGCACCAGCAGGTGGGCCGCAGCGAGTATGCACAGCCAAATGCTTGCTTGTGCCGGCGAGCAGTAGTCTGGCAAGGTGCGGGCACCCGCGGATCGGTCGTGGGCGGCGTCCCGCCAGTCGAACGGAATGCAGATGAGCAGCAGTAGCAAGCTACGCTGCAGCATGAGCCAAAACTGCGCGGTGCCGGGCCATCCGGCAGGCGATGCCAGCACCACGGGCAACACAGCCCAGGTAATGGCCAGTACAGTCAGCTTTAGCAGCGGGTACCGCCGCAGGCGCCAGCGGGCAGGCAGCAGCGGAAAACTGTAGGCCGCCGCCAGCCCGCCAAAAAAAAGTAGCCAGCCCAGGCGACTAACCGTGAGCCAATGCCAGGCCAGCCAGGGCAATGCTGCTAGTGCCAAACCCGGCATCAGCAGCAGCCAGCGCCCATGCCGTTGCCAATACACAGCCCGTGGCCGTTGGGGGCTGTAGCGCCGGTATACTTTGCTGTACAAATCGTGCAGGCTGTAGTGTACCAGGGTGGTGCCAAACAGGATAGCGGCGCCCAGCCAACCATCGCGATGGATGCCTGCAGAAATATGCGATGCAGTGAGGTACAGCGTGGCAGCCGCCAGCGCTATCAGCACATTGCTGAAGTAAAATGCCGCCAGCGGGGCCGGCAGCTTAGTTGAGAATAATGAGCGGACGATCGGTTTGAACGGTATCACTCACATTGTTGGCGTTGTCACGAATCCAAAAGCGGAACGTGGTAGTATCGGGGCGGCCACAGGCGGGGCTGGGCAGCGCCACAAAACCCGGTACAAACTGGCCGTTCACAAAATTAATTTCGATCTCGCCCTTGGCCTTGGTGCTGGCAGGGAAGGCAGGCAAGGGATAACCAATGCGGCGATTGCTGGCGGCGCAACGGGTGGTGATCGTTTGTATAAAAATGCTGTCGCCGAGGTCGCCTTCTTTATCGGTGAACTCTAGTCTAAAGGTCATCAGGCCACCACGGGGAATCGTATAGCTTTCTGCCTCTTTGAAAGTAAGCTGCGGCCTGGTAGTGAAACGATCTTTGCCGCAGGCCCACAACAGCACTACTGCTGCGGCCGAAGCGGCCAATGCTAATACCTTTGATCTTTGAATCGGCATATTTCAAATGTAGGAATAAGTTGAGTGTAGCAATAACCGCCCCGGAGGCGTCCGATATTTTTAACGTTCACCCGCAAAACTTTGTTGCGCTGGCCCGGCAGTGCCATGCATGGCAGCGGCAGCACTGTGTGGCCTACCGCCAATACCTGCAGCAGTTGCCGCATGCGGCTCCGGCGCCGGTGCATATCACCGACATGGTGCCACTGCCCATCTCTTTTTTCAAAACTGCCGAAGTATACGCTGCCGATACAGAGCCCGACATTGTTTTTACCAGCAGTGGTACCACCGGTATGCAAACCAGCCGGCACCAGGTAGCCCAGCTGGCATGGTACGAGCAAAGCTTTCTCACTGCCCTGCGCCTGGCCTACGGTGCGCCCGAAGCAATGGCCTGGCTGTGCTTGCTGCCATCTTACATGGAGCGCAGCGGGTCATCGCTTATTTACATGGCGCAGCATTTGGTGCAGCATTCGATGCATCGGCAGTCGGGGTTTTTTCTGAAAGCTGATGATGCATTGCTGGCCGCCATCGAAAGCTGCCGGCAAGCTGGTATTCCTACCGTGCTGCTAGGGGTGAGCTTTGCACTGCTCGACTTTGCAGAGCGTCATCCCGGCCTCGATCTGTCGTTTTTGACCATCATGGAAACAGGTGGCATGAAAGGCCGCCGCCGCGAACCCACCCGGGCCGAACTGCACGCCACCCTTTGCGATGCGTTTGGCAGCCGCACCATTCACAGCGAGTATGGCATGACCGAGCTGCTATCGCAAGCTTACTCCAAAGGCGAGGGACTGTATGAGCCACCACCGTGGATGTGGGTATTGGTGCGCAGTGAAGAAGATCCGTTTGCAATGAGCGAAACCGGTACAGGCATTCTTTGCATCATTGACCTGGCCAATGTGTACAGCTGCAGTTTTATAGAAACACAAGACGTAGGCCGGGTGCATGCCGATGGCCGCTTTGAAGTGCTGGGCCGGCTCGATAACAGCGATATACGCGGGTGTAGCTTGCTGGCCTTATAGGTGTGAAATGCCTAGGCATCCTTTGCCTGCGCTATGTGCCAGGGCTGCCAGCGGCCGGCGGTGCCGCTGCGCCATAGCCACTCCACCGGTCCAAACCTGTAATGCTGAAACCACCAACGTGCCAGCCATACCTGCAGTATAAAAAAGCCAAAGGCGAGGAGCATATTGACCGCCGAGCCTGTCTGCTGGTACAGGCCAGCCCCAAACCCGAAAAACAGTGCCAGCCCCACCACCGTTTGCAGCAGGTAGGCGGTCAGTGCCATTTTGCCTACGGGGGACAGCGCTGCCAGCCGGGGTTGCCACCAGCTTTGGCCGGTGAGCAGCAGGGCTACCACGCACACATACCAGCCCACCATGCTGGAATTAAAGGCATCTATCAGCAGTGTAAACACAAAACCCATTACCGGACTTTGTTCCCAACCCATTTTGGCCAGTTCGTTGGTAGCCAGCAAACCAACAGCCAGTAGCAGGCATGTCAGCAAGATCCAACCGGTACGGCGCCGAATAGCTTTGAGCTGTGGCCGATAGTTGGCCGCTTGGGTAAGCCAGCCTTGCCGCCCGGCATACAGTCCCAGCAAAAAGAAGCCAAGTGTTTGGGCCAGTCGGCCGCTGAATACCTGCATGTGCATTTTGTTGGGGAAGGTGCTCCAGTTGAACGCCCACAAGTCGGGGAGGCTGCCGTGCAGAATAATGTCCTCGTAAGGCTTTGCTATGCTGCCCATCATATCGGGCTGTTGTTGGTGCAGCAACAAGAAATTCAGCACATCGTACAGCCGGCCCGGCACATTCATGACCAGGCAAAGCCCTGCGATGAGCAGCCAGCGGCCAGGCATACGCCGAAATGCCAGTAACACAAAGGCCAGCGGCACATAGATGATGAGGATATCGCCCATCCAAAAAGTTTGATGCACTAAGGCGATTAGCAGCAAAATGAACAACCGGCGCAGGTAGCGTGGCAAAAAAGACTGGCTGCTACTACTGCCCCCCTGCATTTGCAGCCAAAAGCTGAGGCCAAACAAAAAGGAGAACAAGGCAAAGAATTTGCCCACCACCAGCACGGTTACCAGGATCACCGCTATTTTATCAACCAGCGCAAAGGCGTTGAAATCGGCGCCGGGTGTGGGGCCGCCGGCGTGTGCTTCGGCAAAATGTGCCAGCAAAATGCCAAACAGACAAAAGCCCCGCAAGGCATCGACTACCATGATACGGCCGGGCGCTAACTCTTTCATATGAAGCAGGTGGGTGTAGCGCTAAAGTTGCGGCCTGCAGCGCCTTCGGCAAGTACTTAAAATGACCGGCAGCACATGCAACAGGATGAAAGGTTGGTTTTCGTTAGCAGTCGATGTGATTGCTGTTTTACTTCGCAGCGCCATGCGTATAGCCTACCAAATAGCCGCCAGCTACCGCCGCAGTTTCAGCGGGCTCAGCCGCGAAACCTGGCTGCTGAGTGTGGTGATGCTCATCAACCGGGCTGGTACCATGGCGGTGCCCTTTATGAGCATGTACGTGACCCAGCAACTGCACCGCAGCATTGCCGATGCCGGGCTGGTCATTACGCTGTTTGGAATCGGCTCCATTTTCGGTGCATCTGCGGGTGGTACGCTGGTTGATAAAATCGGATTCCGACCGGTGCAGATAGTAGCGGCTATTGGCAGTGGACTCCTGTTTATTCTATTTGGCTTTGTCGACAATTTCCACTGGCTCTGTGTGCTCACGGTGGTGCTGGCATTTGTGGCCGAGGCTTTTCGGCCGGCCAACTATACGGCCATTGCCGCTTATGCCCGCCCCGATGCACTGACCCGTTCGTACTCGCTGAACCGGCTGGCCATCAACCTGGGCTGGGCCGTGGGTGCCGGCATGGGTGGTTTGCTGGCCAGCCTCGATTATCAGTGGCTGTTTTTTGTAGACGGCGCCACCAATGTAGCCGCCGGGGTGCTCATTCTTTTGCTGCTACCATCGGCCCGGCGCCGGGCTGCCTCGCATCCTACCGAAGCGCCACCAGCCGTTATCCGCAAGCCCTGGCAGGATGGATTTTACGTTCGCTTCATTTTGCTGGTGGCCCTGTACAATACCAGCTTCTTCCTGGTATTCAGGCTGGTGCCGGTGTTTTGGAAAGAAAGCTGGCACCTGCAGGAGGCCGGTATTGGCATGGTACTGGCGCTGAACGGGGTGATCATTGCGCTGTTTGAAATGCTGCTGGTAAACCGGTGGGAGGGCAAGCGATCGCCGATGTATTATATCGTAGCGGGTTCGGTGGCCAATGCGGTGGGTTTTGGGGTGCTGCTATTGCCCGGCGGCTGGCCGGCAGGGCTGGCCGTGCTGTGCATGTGCCTGATGACGCTGGGCGAAATGCTGGCCATGCCTTTCATGAACAGCATTATTATGCAGCGTAGCAATGCCTGGAACCGTGGGCAGTATGCCGCCGGCTACACCCTTAGCTGGAGCGTGGCCCAGGTAATTGGTCCTGCCAGCGGCGCCTACCTGGTGGCACACGGCGGCTATCCGCTGCTGTGGGCGCTGCTTATAGCTGCCTGCCTGCTGTGTGCCTGGGCGTTTCGGCAGTTGGGCCAAACAGACAGGATGGCTGCTTAGGCTGCTGCGTTTCTTGTTTTTAAATGAGCCACGACGAACACATCAGGAAAAGGTGGGCCAGCTAGCCCAACCAGAAGATAGAACTGCACAAAAGCAAGGTAGCCAGTAGCATCACCCACCATTGGTGGCGGCTCCACCAGTGCTGGCGCTGCTGGCGGCGGTGCTGTAGCTGCAGCTGCTTCAGCAGGCCCTGTTGGCCCAGCGACAGCCGCTGCAAGCCCGGATATAGCTGGCGGGCCAGCGGATAGGGCAGTAGTTGGGCGGCTTCCAGCAGGGGCTGTACACAGGAGGCAGCCACTTTGGCATCGCCAAAGCTGTCCATCATCGATAGCTTTTCATGGCTCAGCGGCTGCAGCAGTTGCTGTAGCAGTTGCTGGTGGTCCATTCTGAAATGATCGAGTTGCTGTACTTGCTGCTGTAGTTGCTGCACTTCGGCCAGCAGTGCATCGGGCGTCAGCGGGGCCGGTTGCTGCAGCCGCTTGCCCTGGCTTTGGGCCAGCCAGCGCTGCTGCAGGTAGTATTCTTTTTTGGTGGGGTCGGTCAGGGTGTCGTAGGCCTCTTGCAGCTCCCGGAACCACGCAGCGCTGTAGGCGTTGCCCTGGTTGGTATCGGGGTGGTAGCGCAGTGCCAGCCGGCGAAAGCTTTTTTTGATCTCATACTCCGTGGCACCGGGCGCCACTTCGAGCATTTTGTAATAATCCTTCACCGACATGGCGGCGAAGGTAGCGCTGATGGGAGAAGTGTGAGGGGGGATTGGGGATTGGTTAATTGGGTAATTGGTTAATTGGGATCAGGTAATTGGGGGGATGCTGAATAAAGTGATGCTGCTGATGGCCGCGGGATGCGGCGGGGAAGTGTGCCGCTTTGGCGGCATACCGAAGCGATAGCGAAGCCCAAAGCAGCCCGTAATGAAGCTGATGCCGGCACAGCTGCTGACCGGCCCCAAAAGCAAACCCGCCAGCCTGCAAATGCAGGTGGCGGGCTTGTTATAGTTGCTGTTTCGAAAATGCGGCGATTAGTAGCGGTAGTGCTCGGCCTTGAAGGGACCTACCTTGCTGATACCGAGGTACTCGGCCTGGGCATCTGTCAGTTCGTCCAGTT
>CANHEC010000103.1 GCA_947459455.1 Chitinophagaceae bacterium | reverse complement strand
GCCTGGGCTCTTTCTTCACCACCACTACTTTCCGCGGCGCCTTTGGCACCGACAACTGGATGAGTGGCTGGGCCAGCTTTACGCCTCAAACCAACGTATACTAATCGGCTAATACCGGCCAATTCATTACACACAGCTTTCGGCCCGTCCCGAAGGCTGTGTGCTTTTTAGCAACTTTGTACAAAAGCAATGGCAGCAACGATGTGTAAAAGAGTATGGGCAATACTGGTGATGTCAATAGTGGCAGCGGCCTGCCAGCAAACAGCAGCGCCACCCACTACCACTGCTGCTGTGCCGGATGTGCAGCCCATTACGCAAGCGGCTCAACTGGTGCCGGCGCTTGCTAGTACTGATAGCGCATTGTTCATTTTTTATGACAATCCCTACGAGGGCGATGCGGAGCGCTACACCCGCTACTACAAGCAGGTAGGCAGCCGGGCCGATTCGGCACTGCAAATAGTAAAGCAAGCATTGGCTATTCCGTTTGTAATGCAAAACAGTTTGCGCAGCTGCCGCAGCGAGGGAAAGATTTTTTGCTTTGCCGCTGGCCGGCCGGTACAAACATTGTATTTCTCTCGCCAAAGCGCAGCATGTACGCACCTGTACCTTATACACGAGGGGCGCTATTACTACTGGCAGCCGGGCCCTGCATTCTTTGAAGCCATGGATGCCTTGAAGCCGCTGGCCCGCTAGTAGCGCAGTTAACGATTTGGTTGCAATCCGTTTACCTGCAGTTAACAGGCTGGCATTTTCTTTATGTTTTCATTAGAGCATTCTTCACAGCAATACGTAGAGTAGATTTTCTCAACACCCGCCGCAGTGTCTACCGCGGCGGCTTTTTTTTATGCCATCTACCGCTGGCATCGCATTTTTGCGGCATGCAGTCGGCCTCATCTCTTTCAGTGCAGCAGTATCGCTGGTTCATGGCAGCCATGATGCTGTGGTGGCTGGCAGCTGCAGCCTATCTGCTGGCATGGCCCAAAGCGGCCGGCTACCTGCAGCTGCGGGCTGCCGTAGGGCTGCCATGGGCCGATGGCCTGTTTACCTGGCTCACCCATGCCGGCGACGGGTTGTTGGCGGTCGCTTTGGTCTTGGTGTTTTTCTTCACTGCAAAAAGGCCGCTTGCTTTCGTGCTGCTGGTGGCCTACGCCGGCAGTGGCCTGCTGGCGCAGTTGCTCAAGGCATTGGTAGCGGCGCCGCGTCCACGGGCCTACTTCGAAGGGCTGGGGCAGCAGCTGCAGGCGGTGGAGGGTGTAGAGCTGTTGCGCAGCGCCACCAGTTTTCCATCGGGGCATACGGCCACCGCATTTGCAGTGGCCACTGCATTGGTGCTGCTGCACCCGTGGTGGAACCGCCGCTGGTGGCTTGCAGCTTTGCTGGCGGTGCTGGTAGGCTTTAGCCGCATTCATTTGGGCCAGCACTTTTTGGCCGACGTTTGGGTGGGCAGCATGCTGGGCGTAGGTGCGGCATGGGCTGGCCTTGCCTGGTACCGCCGCTGGCAGCCACGTTGGGCCGCTTAGGCCATACTGTGCTGTAGTTGTTGCATCATTACCTGCAGGGCATTGTTCAGGTTGCCAATGGCGGTGGCCAATAGCCATTTATTCTTGTCGCGTTCGCCCACCATATTGCTGATGGCCCGCAGCTGCAGGTACGGCACGCCCCGCTTGCCACACACATAGTGCAGCGCAGCGCCTTCCATGCTTTCTATATCGGCCTCCCACTTTTGCTGCAGCGCCTGCAGGTAGGCGGCATCGTTGGTAATGGTGTTTACTGTAATGGCCCGCACCTTCGGCAGTTCAAAGCGATGCAGCATATCGTGCTTGTTCACCAGCCACTCTTTGTCGGTGCTCAGGCCCAGTTGCTGCAGCGAGTGCAGCTGGCCGTTTTCGTAGCTGCCGGCATCGCCAAATGCATCTTGTGCTACCGCCACCACATCGCCCATTTTGTAGCCACGGCCGCTAAAGGCGCCCGCTACACCAGCCTGCACTACCAAATCGTAGCGGTGGCCTTGTAGCTGGTGCGTTAGCTCGTAGGTGGCAGCATGCAGGCCCACCCCGGTTATCAGTATATCGTGGTGGGGGGCACCCAGCACGTACGATTGTATTTCCAATTGGGTAGACGAGACCAGCAAAATTTTCATGCAGCTTGTATTAGGATGAACAAGATCGGTAAACTGATTCAAAAGTGCTGGTTAATGAATGGTTGCGGCCTGACTTTGGTCAGCCGGCGGTGGCGCCTGAACTACTATGGTAGTAAAATAGCCGCCGCTGACGCAAGATCAACGGCGGCTGTAGGCGGTATTCAATCCAACCTGCTGGCCTAGCGGCTATAGTTGGGCGCTTCGCGGGTGATTTCTATATCGTGGGCATGGCTCTCTTTCATGCCGGCATTGGTGATGCGTACAAACTGCGCATCGCTCTGCAGCAGTTGAATGCTGGCCGCACCGCAGTAGCCCATGCCAGCCCGCAGGCCGCCGGTATACTGGTGTACCACTTCGCTCAGGTGGCCTTTGTAGGCTACGCGGCCTTCTATGCCTTCGGGTACCAGCTTTTTGATGCCATCTTCCACGTCCTGAAAATAGCGGTCGCTGCTGCCTTTTTGCATGGCGCCAATGCTGCCCATGCCGCGGTACTGCTTGAATTTGCGGCCTTCGTAAATAATGGTATCGCCGGGGCTCTCTTCGGTGCCGGCAAATACGCCACCCATCATCACCGTACTGGCGCCTGCGGCCAGGGCCTTTACCATATCGCCGGTGTAGCGTATGCCGCCATCGGCTATACAGGGTATGCCTTTGGCTTTCAGGGCTGCGCTTACTTCCATCACCGCGGTTATTTGCGGTACGCCTGCACCGGCCACTATCCGCGTGGTGCAAATGCTGCCCGGACCAATGCCCACCTTTATACAGTCGGCGCCGGCATCGGCCAGCGCTTTGGCGCCGGCGGCCGTGCCCACGTTGCCCGCTATCACCTGCAGCTGCTTAAAGTTTTTCTTCAGCGTTTTCAGCGAACCTATTACGCCCTTGCTATGGCCATGGGCGCTGTCCAGTGTCACCACATCCACGCCTATTTTCATCAGTGCTTCGGCCCGCTCCAGCATATCGCCGGTGATGCCGAGGGCCGCACCCACCAGCAGTCGGCCAAAGCTGTCTTTCACCGCATTCGGGTAGTTCTGCACCTTTTGTATATCGCGGTAGGTAATGAGGCCCACGAGGGTACCGTCTTTGCGCACCACCGGCAACTTTTCCACTTTGTAGCGGCTCAGTATTTTGCGGGCGCCTACCAGGTCGGTGCCTTCGGGGGCTGTTACCAGGTTTTCGCTGGTCATCACCTGCTTCACTTTTTTGCGTGGATTGTCTTCAAACCGCAGGTCGCGGTTGGTAAGAATGCCTACCAGCTTTTTGTTGGCATTTACAATAGGGATGCCGCCGATCTTGTTTTCAGCCATCAGTTGCAGCGCATCGGCTATGGTAGCTTCTTCGTGCAGGGTTACGGGGTCTATAATCAGGCCACTTTCGCTCCGCTTCACTTTGCGCACCTGCTCGGCCTGCTGCTCTATGCTCATGTTTTTGTGCAGTATGCCAATGCCGCCTTCGCGGGCCAGCGCAATGGCCAGCTGCCACTCGGTCACGGTATCCATGGCCGCACTTAGCAGCGGTATATTCAGCGAAATGCTTTTGGTAAGGCGGGTGCGGATATCTACTTCGCGGGGCAATACCTGGCTGTACGCAGGCATAAGCAGTACATCGTCGAAGGTGAGGCCTTCGCCAAAAAATTTATCAACCGGCTTGGTAAGGGGAGATTTTTTTGATGCCATGGGCAAAGGTACGTCGCCAAACATATTGGGTCCAAAATCTGCTGCCAGCGTGGGTGGGGGTAGTGTATATGGTTGTTGATATCCTGGCTGCTGCTGCGTTTTTTGGGGCTGTCGGCTGCAGTACATGCCCCGGCAGCGGTACGGCCCCCTGCATGCTCCGCTGCGCTGCGGTACCGGCTGCGCCGGCACTGGCCTCGTGCCTCGGCCACATTTCGGGCGCCGCAGCCTGTCAGCTGTGGAACTCCTGTTGATGCTATCAAACAGGTGCCCGCCTTTCAGTTCTCAAGCCAAGATTTACAGTCCTCGATCAATCGAACGAGTCTTCCAGCAAGTTGGAGATTTTTTCAGCATCTGAGGGTTTCGAGTATTCCATTAAGCTATAACAGTATCCCCAACTTTCGAAATACAATTTCGTAATTACTCAGCTTTTGTTTTGGTTAAACTAGCAAAGTGAGAAGCTCCTTTTCCAATCTTTGCCGAATTCCTCAACGGATTTATCGAAGGATCGGAAAAGTCTTAGGAGAGAAATGCTATATGGAAAAATAGATCAATTTTTGATTATCCATTTTAATTGCACATGACATTAGGAAGTGCTTTCAGACAGCTTTCGATGATCAGGTTTTTAGCTATCTCCGGGAATTCAGCTAAATTTAACATGATAAAACAAGCTACTTGATGATCCGTGCAATCAGATACTTTTTGCGAACTAGGGCTGTTAGGCGCTCTTTATTTAAGAATCGGTCCTTTGGAAAGGAAGACTACCTTTTTTATTTGGCAATGAACTATGAGGCATTTTTAAGTCTTGCTATGGAAAGGCTTTCTGGAATGGGAAGTAGTAAAGTTCAAAAGAGAAACACGCTTGCATTTCTCCTTGCCGAAATTGGAGAGAAAGTTGCATATATTCATCTTGACAGTATTGAAGATGAATTGTATATGGGAGAATGGCTGGATTTAACCTCTGATTGGTATTCCAACCATTTGTACGCTAATAAGGCTGTGAATAATGAAACCGAATTCGATAACTTCAATTCTTTACAAGGAGATTACTTTTATGGTGCATACTATAAAGCCGAGAATAACCGACTCAATGTAATTTTCTCCGAGCTACAAATGGATCACTTCACTTATCTCCTATTTTTTGACGACAACGCTTCAAAATCTAGCATCGACGAGGATATCCGATTTGCAAAGTTAAAGTTTGACGATTGGGTGAAATATTCATACTTATCAAAGGAGATAATTGAAGTAAAAATCCCACAATTCGTGCAAGCTCTTGAAAGTATTGTTATACAGAGGATAAGAAGATAAGATGGTATTTGTCTGTTAGGATTTCGGCTTAACAGTTTGGCTTCATGATAATTCTGGAGCGTGATTAGTATTTGTTGTTCTAGTGTTTGAATAACATACTTGTTCGTCTTGAATGACGAACTTGTCAACTTTGTGGTTTCAGCGAGGGAAAGCGAATTGGATACTTTAAAAATCAGGTGCCAGTAGTTTGCCGCGGCCTACAAACAGTTGTGCATGGCCGGGCTATGCACGGCTGCCATAAGTGAGTGACACAACCAAAGCTGATAGTAGTACTGCAGCTGGGGCACCAATAAAAAATCGCCATTCAAAGCATGGCTAAATCACCTTGTACAGCTTGCCTGGCAGGCTGGCTACTACGCCTTGCAATTCCAGGGTGAGCAGGGCAGCCGCTGCGGCGCTGGCGCTCAGCTGGCTGCGCAGGTTGATCTCATCGATGTGCAGTCCATCGTGTCCGTTCAGTAAATCAAAAATCACTTTTTCATCGGGGCTCAGTTCGATGAATAAGCTGCGTTGTTGTTTGGGTTTTTCTTTGGCCGGCAGCCAGTTCATAAACTCCAGTACATCCTGTCCGCTGGTCACCAGGGCGGCCTTGTTGGTTTTTATAAGGTGGTTGCAGCCGCGGCTTTTGGCATCGGTGGCTTTGCCGGGGTAGGCCAGCACATCGCGGTTGTAGTTGTTGGCCAGTTCGGCGGTAATCATGCTGCCGCCTTTCACATCGGTTTCTACCACTATCGTCACATCGGCCATGCCGGCCACTATGCGGTTGCGTGTCGGAAAATTGTGTTTATCGGGGGCGGTGCCGCTCATGCATTCTGTGAGCAGGCCGCCACCGGCTTCCAGCATTTTCCGGGCCAGGCCCATGTTTTCGGGCGGGTACACCGTGTGCAGCCCGTGGGCCAATACGCCTACAGTGGGTAGTTGTTGCTTGAGGGCTTCGCGGTGGGCCAGGGTATCTACCCCAAAGGCCAGCCCGCTGAGTATGAGTACATCGTACGGCGCCAATGCTGCCAGCAGTTCGGTCACGCAGTTCTTGCCATACTCGCTGTTGCGCCGGGTGCCAATGATGGCGGCGGTGCGGCTGGCATTCAGATCGGCCTCGCCTTTGTAATACAGCAGCGTGGGGCTATCATAGCAGTTCAGCAGGCGCTGCGGGTAGCGGGCATCGGTCAAAAACAACAGCTGTACGCCATGCTTTTGTGCAAACTGCAGCTCCTGCTCGCAAAGGGCAAAATCGTTGAACGATTTGATGCTGTCGGCCCGCACCGGCCCTATGCCATCCATACGTGCCAGGGTAGCGGCCTTGGCCTTGAAAATATCAGTGGCATTGCCAAAATGCTGCGCCAGTGTTTTGGCGGCTACGCAACCTATTTGTGGAGTGAGGGTGAGGGCTACCTGGTATTCGGCTTCGGTGGGCATGGGGGGTGGAGGAGGTTGAGGTCGAGGTTGAGGTTAAGGTTAAGGATGAGGAGAAGGCTGAAAGCTAAAAGCTGAAGGCTGAAAGCTGAAAGCTAAAGGCTTAAAGTTTGGGTGGATACGGATGTTTGGTCGCCTGCGTACCAACTTATTCATTATTGGCACATTATCACATCATCACATTTGCATATTATCACATTTGCACTTTGTCGCATTGCTACATAGCTGTCACCACCAACTCCGTTCTTCTGTTTTTGGCCCGGCCGGCTTCGGTGCTATTGTCGGCCAGGGGTTTGGTGCTGCCAAAGCCTTTGGCGGTCAGGCGGCCGGCATCAATGCCTTTGCTTACCAGATAAGCCACTACCGCTTTGGCACGGTTGGTACTCAGCAGCAGGTTGTCGGCGGGCTTACCCACACTGTCGGTATGGCCGTTGATCTGCACTTTCAGGCTGGCATTGTCTTTCAGCAGTTGTACCAGTTTATCCAGTTCTACGTACGATGCCGGGTTCAGCTGAAATGAGTTGGTTTCGTACAGGATGTTTTTCAGCTCCAGCGAGCTGTTGATACGAAAGGGTTGCAGCGCAATGTTTTTTTCGTAGCTGCTGTCGGCCTGCTGGCTGCTCAGGTCAAACCGATCGCTGTAGTACAAATAGCCCTTTCTGTTCACGGTGAATGAATACGCCTCGCCTACGGGCAGCGTCACCAGGTAGTGGCCGGTTTCGTCGGTCACGATGCGCTGCAGCAGTTCGCCGGTTCGCACGTTCTTCAATTCAATGGCGGTGGGCAGTCCCTGGCCGGTTACAGCATCGGTCACGGTGCCCAGCAGCCAGTGGGTGCGCAGGGGGCGTACGTCTTCGGGCAGGTCAAACTTGTACAGGTCGAGGCCGCCGCGGCTATCGCTGCGGAAGCTGGCAAAGTAGGCCGTGCGTCCATCGGCCGATACGCTGAGGCTGCCTTCATCGTCAATGGTATTGAT
>CANHEC010000102.1 GCA_947459455.1 Chitinophagaceae bacterium | reverse complement strand
TATCATATTTGCACATTAGCATATTGGCTACGTCGGCATGACGAAACCAAAACTTGTGAACTCGTGAACTTGTGAACCTTCGAACTCTCAAACTCTCGAACTCTCAAACCCCTGCCCCCCCATTATCACATTATCACATTCGCACATTATCACATTAGACCTTACCCCCCGTATCCATGCAAAAACCACCGATTAGGCGGGTGGGTGCGGTAGTGTCCCTGCCGAAACAACCAATAGCGGTGGCCGGCTTCATCTTCTACGTAGTAGTAGTCGCGGTGCTCCCCATCTTGTAGCCACCACTCCTGCTCTATCCGCTCGGGGCCATCGGCCTTTACAATGCGGTGCACCACGCCCTGCAGTTTGAACAGCATGGGCGGATAATCGGGCACAGGCGCACTCACGCTGATGGGCAGTGGCCGGCGCAAGATGTTCAGCGGCCGCGGGTGAGGCACCTGCCAGCTGCTAGCAGGCTGCTCGGCCAGGTCGGTGGTGGCCCTTACCGACCGCTCGGGCAGGTAGTGCTCGGCCGGCAGGTAGCGCTGAATGGCCTGCTGCCCCAGCCGGTTGGCCAGGCGGTCTATCAGCTGTGCCAGTTGCGCATCGGTCAGCCCGCTGGCCTCGTTCCACAGCTGCTCCTGCTGGGGGTGGTGGTCGGTTACCTGGCCCGCCTCCAGCGTAAACAGTTCGATGCCCGGCCCCGGCGCCATGCCATCTATTTTTTGCGCCAGCAGCTGCATGATATGGCCTGCATCGGCACTGGGCCGGCTCAGCTGCACGCTGGCTTCTTCCACCTTGCCATCCAGCCGGTAGGCCTTTACGCAGGCGGTGCGCAGTCCTTTTTGCTCCTGCTGCAGGCGGGCACACATCTCCTGCAGCAGCTGCCGCATGGCTATTTCTATGCCGGTAGCCGTGGCTATGGGCTCCAGGCAGGGTAGGCGCTGCTGGTAGGCCACAGGCGCCACCACAGGCTGCAGCCCCTCGTGGCAGGGCTGGTAGCCATAGGCGCAGCGCAACTGCTGTACCAGCTGCTGCCCAAAGCGGCGGCGCAGGGCCGCAGCCGGTATGCCCGCCAGCTGGGCTATGCGGTAAAAACCCAGCTTGTGCAGCCGCTCGGCCAGCGGCCGGTCGATACGCAGGGCCGAGGGCGGCAGCGAGCCCAGGGCCTGCGCCTCGTGGCCCGATAGTACAATGCTGTGGCTGCTGCCAAAATGGGCCACCGCCCAGGCTGCCCCAATGGTGCCCGCCATGGCCAGCCGTATATCGTAGCCCTGCTCGTGCAGCCGCCGGGTTATATCGGCCAGGTACTTGTCTTCGCCACCCCACAGGTGGGTGCAGCCGGTAGCCTCCAGCAGCAGGCCATCGGGCGGGTGCAGCGCCACCACCGGCGAGTAGCGAATGAACCACACCCCAAAGCGGTGCAGCACCTGCTGAAACAGCGCCTCATCATCGGGGCGCACCTGCAGCGCCGGCACCATGGCCCGGGCATCGGCCAGCACCGTACCGGCGCCTATGCCCTTGTCTTCGGCCAGTTGGTTGGCCGCCGTTACCAGCATGCGGCCCTGCTGTGGCGCATACAGCACCAGCGGCTGGCCCGCCAGTTCGGCAGCCCGTCGGGTGTGCCAGTCGGTTTTCAGGTACCTGAACCAAATGCTTACATACCGCTGCTGCATACCCTACCCCACTTTGCGTGGCACTTCGGCCAGCGGCCTTGCATCGGCAGCTGGCGGCAGCACCCTAAATCCATCATGTGTCCACTCTACCTGCCAGCTACCCGGCTTGCCATTGCGCATCTTCAGCAGTTGCACCTGCCAGCGGGGCCGGCCCACGCCGGGCATCCAGGGCTGCCACTGGCTGGGCAGCTGCTGTATGCGCCAGCGGCTTACGCAGGCGGTATGGGCGGCGGGCCTGGCAGCCGTGTTCAGCACAAAGCCGGTGGTGCGGCTCTGCTCCACCGCCAGCTGCAGGCGCCGCGACAGCGCAAAATCGAGCTGCCCCAGATCGGCCACTACGGCCGTAAGGCTGCTGCAGCGCAGCGCCTCCTCTACCACCCAGGCCGCCTGCCGCTGCAGCCCCGGCCTGATGAAGATGACCTGGTGCGGCGCCAGCCGAAACGATACCAGCGCCGGCGGAAACACCTGGTGCGACTGGCATACCCACAGCACCACCCCGCTGCTACCCAGGCAGGTGCTCAGCAGGCCCGATACAAAACCCATGGTACCGGCCACCTCCTCGGGCTGGCGGCACAGCAGCTCGTGCACGGCCCCCTTGGGAAAACTACCATGCGGAAAATGCGGTTGCAACGCCTCCAATCCACCGGCCAGCCGAATGCGCTGCACCGGCGCCGGCAGGCCCCCCAGGGCCATTATTTCGCCCCGCAGCCTGGCCAGCACTGCTTGCTTCACTGTATCCATACTTACCTCCCATTGTAGCTGCCGAAGCAGCACACAAAGCTAATATTTTTAGTATTTAATACTAATATTTTTATCTTTTTTCGGCTATTGAATGTAGTCCGCCGTTTCCTGGCAGGCATGTTCAGGCTGTTTGGCCGATTAGGGCCAGGGGGGCCATCGGCAGCGGTGCAGCACCCGGCCTGCCGCCACCTGCACTGCCGATGAAGTGATTGCGACGCAACCAGGCTGCCATGAAAAACAGGTGCTGGTATCCAACGTGAAAAGTGAAAAGTGAAAAGTGAAATGTCAAACGTGAAAAACCACCCAACCCATCAACCAGTACCTAACCTTGATTTTTGAACCCTGACCAACCAAACTCGTGAACTGGTGAACTTGTGAACTCGTGAACACTCAAACACTCAAACACTCAAACTCCCAAACCTCGAACGCCGGAACTTCCCAACTTTGCGGCACTTTGAGCACGTACCAACAAACACTGGACTACCTGTATGCCCGCCTGCCCATGTTTACCCGCATAGGCGCCGCGGCCTACAAAGCCGACCTGCACAATACCCTGGCACTGCTGGCCGCCCTCGATCATCCGCACCGGCGGTTCAAAAGCATTCATGTAGCCGGCACCAATGGCAAGGGCAGTGTGAGCCACATGATGGCGGCTATTTTGCAGACGCATGGCTACCGCACCGGGCTGTACACCTCGCCGCACCTCATCGATTTCAGAGAGCGGATCCGCCTGAATGGGGAGTGGATACCTGCCAGTTTTGTAGTCGATTTTACCAACCGCATCCGCCCGGTGATCGAAGAGATTTCGCCCAGCTTTTTTGAAGTGACGGTGGCCATGGCCTTTGAGTGGTTTGCGCAGCAGCAGGTAGATATAGCCGTGATAGAAACGGGCCTGGGGGGCCGGCTGGATAGTACCAATGTGATTACGCCCGAGCTGAGCATTATTACCAATATTGGCCTGGACCATGTGCAGTTGCTGGGCCATACCCTGGCCGCCATTGCCAGCGAAAAAGCGGGTATCATCAAGCCGGGTATTCCGGTAGTGCTGGGCGAGCAAACGGCCGAAACAGCGCCGGTATTTGCCGCCAAGGCAGCCAGCGGGCACAGTGCGCTACACATAGCGCCACTGCTGTGGCATATACAGCAGGTGGTGCCGGCAGCCCATGCGCTGCAGCTGAGCCTGGTAGCCAGCCACCACCCGCAGCAGCAGGTAACGCTGCGCACCGACTTGCCGGGCCTTTACCAGCAGTACAATGTACGCACCGTGTACTGCGCCTGCCAGCAGCTGCAGGCCCAGGGCTGGCCCCTGCAGCCCGAACTGATAGCGGCCGGCCTGCAGCAGGTAAAGCGCAGCACCGGCCTGCAAGGCCGCTGGGAGCTGGTGCAGCGCCACCCCGATGTGGTGCTGGATGTAGCCCACAATGAGCATGGCATGCGCCAGGTGCTGGCGCAACTGCAGTGGATGCACCAACAGCAGCCCAGCCTGCAGGTACATGTGGTGATGGGGATGGTAAAAGACAAAGACTTTGATGCGGTGCTGCAGTTGCTGCCGGCCGGCTACCGCTACTACTTTACACAAGCGCAGCTACCTCGTGCCCTGCCCGCTACCGAGCTGCAGCAGCTGGCCGCCACCCACGGCCTGCAGGGGCCAGCCTATCTGCACGTAAATGAGGCCCTGCACGCCGCCCTGCAGGTGGCCGCCCCCACCGATTGTGTGCTGGTATGCGGCAGCGTATTTGTAGTAGGCGAAGTAGATCGTACAGCGTTTCGGATGAACGAGGAATCTCAAATTTGAGATTTGAAATTTGAGATTACGTGCAGCTCCTCCACGAACACTGCCTTTCAATTATCACATTATCATATTGTCACATCATCACATTCGCTGTGCCTCCGATTCGTGAGATGCCTCCTACGTCGGCATGACGAAGCACCTCAAACTTTCAAACCCTCAAACGCTGGAACTCGTGAACACTGGAACTCTCGAACTTGTGAACGCTCGAACTCCATTATCACATCAGCACATCAAGCCGTCCCAAAAAACAACCAACCCACGGATTTGGCCGTGGGTTGCTTCGTTGTTTAGGTAATGCTACCTGGGAGAGTAAGTTGGATACAAGCTACTGCAAACAGGCCAACGCTGCCAGCCGGCTTGTACACAGCCCGGCGCTGCCCTGTGGAAAAGCCTACCACTGATACTCAATAAAGCCCCGGTTGATGCTGGCTATTTTGCGTACGCGGCGAAATACGCCGATGCCCTCGCGGCCACCGTCGCCATTGGTATTGCCCTCAATCACGGTAATGAAGCCTCCGTGTACCGACTCGACGATGCCCATGTGGCCGGTGCCGTTGGGAAAGCCAATTATGAAGACCTGTCCGGGCTTCACCAGCGCCGGATTATTGACTGCCTCGGCTACGGGTATGCGGGTGCCGCGGGTGCGGTTCCAGTGCGTCAGTACGCCCCCGGTTTTGGGCAGTGGGTTGGGCTTGCCGCTGGCCCTGGCGGTTTCTTCAAAGCACCAGTATACAAAGGCTGCACACCAGGGGTTGGGGCTGGCAAGGCCTACGCTTTGCAGGTACACTTTTACTTTGGTGCCCCAGTTGCTGCCGGCAGGCTGCTCTACCACCCCTACTTCGCCGGCGGCGGTTTGCAGGGTGGCTTGCAGCCATTTGCCCCGCACCACATCGGTAGTGGGTACGCGGCGGGTGCCAAACAAGGCCTCCCAGGTAATGCTGCCTACCTCGCCATCGATGACGAGGGGAGCGCCCTGCGCATCGGTACTGCGGGCCTGAAACAGGCGGATGGCTTGCTCGGTTTTGGGGCCAAACTGGCCAGTGCCATCAAAATCGGCGATGCCCAGTTGCTCCAGGCGCTGCTGAATGGCTTTTACCACTTTGGTATCGGTATCGCCTTTGCGAATGATTCGGCCAGGGTATTTCATACAATCGTTTTTTATATGCAGGGGGGTTGGCCTGCAGGTGAAGGAGAAGCCCCGGTAGCCGGAGCGTGTCAGTTGTCCTTTGGCGGAAAGGCCGGTAAAGACCCGTCCTGCCCTTTTAAACCAACAAACGGAAGCCCGGCGGGGTGCCGATTGCTTCCGTTGGCTGCTGATACAAGGTTAACACCCCTTTGCGGGAATTGCTATGACATTTGACAGGCAGCATGCCAAGCAGGGTCATGCTATTTGCCCATACAGCGCAGCACCGCATAGCGGCAGCAGCTACCTTTGCGCAGCTTATTTTTCGCTGAAACGCAGAGAGGCTGGCGGGAGCGGAAAGTGAAACGTGAAAGGTGAAAAGTGAAAGGTCAAAGGTGAAAAGTAAAACGTCAAAGGTGAAAAGTGAAACATCAGGAATGCCCGAACCTCGAACTCTCAAACATTCAAACTCTCAAACATTCGAACGCTCGAACCTTGAACTCGTGAACTGACAAACTCGTAAACTTTAAAAACCATACATATGAACTACCGGATAGAGAAAGACACGATGGGTGAAGTGCAGGTGCCAGTGGATGCCTACTATGGTGCACAAACCCAACGCAGCATCGACAACTTCAGGATTGCGCAAGACATTAACCGCATGCCCAAAGAAATCATTCGGGCCTTTGCGTACCTCAAAAAAGCAGCTGCGCTTACCAATATGGAAGCAGGAGTGCTATCGCAGGAAAAATGCGATTTGATAGGCCATGTGTGTGATGAAATTTTGGAAGGCAAACTGGATGAGTACTTTCCGCTGGTAGTGTGGCAAACAGGTAGCGGCACCCAAAGCAATATGAATGTAAATGAGGTGGTAGCCTACCGCGGCCACGTACTGCACGGTGGCAGCCTGGCCGATAAGGAAAAGTTTTTGCACCCGAACGACGACGTGAACAAGTCGCAGTCGAGCAACGATACGTTTCCTACCGCCATGCACATTGCAGCCTACAAAATTTTGCTGGAGGTAACCATCCCCGGCATTGAAAAGCTGCGCAATACCCTGGCCGAAAAGAGCAAGGCCTTTATGCACGTGGTAAAAATTGGCCGCACCCACTTTATGGATGCTACCCCGCTGACACTAGGACAAGAGTTTAGCGGCTATGTAAGCCAGCTGGACCACGGCCTGAAAGCCATTAAAAACACCCTGGCGCACCTGAGCGAACTGGCCCTGGGTGGCACCGCTGTAGGCACCGGCATCAATACGCCGAAGGGCTATAGCGAAAACGTAGCCCGCCACATAGCGCAGCTGACCGGCTTGCCGTTTGTAACCGCCGAAAACAAGTTTGAGGCGCTGGCTGCACACGATGCCATCGTAGAAGCGCATGGTGCACTGAAAACCGTGGCCGTAAGCCTGATGAAGATTGCCAACGATATCCGTATGCTCAGCAGTGGCCCCCGCAGCGGCATTGGCGAAATTTTCATTCCTGATAATGAGCCAGGCTCCTCTATTATGCCGGGCAAGGTAAACCCAACACAGTGCGAAGCGCTGACCATGATAGCTGCACAAGTGTTGGGCAATGATGTAGCTATCAACATTGGTGGTGCTACCGGCCACTTTGAGCTGAACGTATTTAAGCCCGTCATGATCTACAACTTTTTGCACAGCGCCCGCCTGATTGGCGATGGCTGCGTCAGCTTCAACGATAAGTGTGCCGTGGGTATTGAACCCATTGAAGCCAACATCAAAAAGCACGTAGACAACAGCCTGATGCTGGTAACCGCCCTCAACACTAAAATAGGCTACTACAAAGCTGCCGAAATAGCCCAGAAGGCGCACAAAGAAGGCACTACGCTGAAAGAAATGGCCGTGAAACTTGGCTACGTAACGCCCGAAGAATTTGACGCCTGGGTAATACCGGCCGATATGGTAGGCGAGCTGAAATAAAATTTGCTCGCAGGCCGAAAATAAAAACAGTGTGAACCCTTTCGTACACACTGTTTTTATTTTTTGCAAAGAAGTGGAATGCGGTACTGTGCAGCTCCGGTGCTATTCACGCTGCCACTATTTGCCCGGCACCCGTATCAGCCGCCACTGATCGAGCATGGCTGTGTTCACGTCTACGTTCATATTGGTATTCCACGGCTCCAGCACCAGCTCCAGCGTGTTAGCACCCGCCTGCAGGGTCACCATGCGGGCATTGCTGTAGCCCCAGTC
>CANHEC010000101.1 GCA_947459455.1 Chitinophagaceae bacterium | reverse complement strand
CCGATGATGGCTACTGGAATGATATTTACATTGATGTAAAAGACCTGATAATAGGCGACATGCTGCCCTTTGTGGTGACCGAGCCACGGCTGGAAGGCCTGCTAAATTCAAAGGTGGTGGTGCAGGATCCGCTCGTTAAGCCATTGGTAGATGTGCGGTACAATATTGATCGCTTTCATTTCAACAATGATTCGGTTGGTGTAGTGTCTGGAAAGCTTCGCTACGATGCCACAAACAGCAAATTGACTGCCGATGTCGACTCCCGAAATCCGGGGTACGATTTTTCGGCCATGCTAAACATGCAGTTGGGTAGCAAGGGCGACGGCCTGATGGATGCCAGCATTGATTTGCGCCGGGAGAAAATCAGTGTGCTGCGAAAGTATTTGGATGGTATTTTGGCCGATCTGGATGGCTACGCCAGCGGCAAGCTGCGAGTTGTAGGCAAACCCTCGGCACCCGCTATATTGGGCAAGGTAAGGCTAGACGACTCGTATGTGAGAGTTGATTATACGCAGTGCCTTTACCGGTTAGATACTGCTACGCTGACATTTGGCGACAGTTTTATTGATTTTGGGAGCATTCGTGTTCGCGACGAACGAGGTCGCCCGGGCGTAATGGAAGGACGAATGTATCATCGCTTTTTCGATAGCCTTTCGTTTGCGATGAAGATGCGTACCAACGGTATGCAGCTACTAAACACACGTGCCAAAGACAATGACCTGTTTTATGGACAAGCAGTTGGCCGAGCTAGTTTCGATTTGTACGGCCCGCTTTCTAATCTGCAAATGCGTATCAATGGAGCTACTACCGATACCTCTCATATTTTCATTGCAAATAAAGCGGGTAAAGAAAGCGGAACGGCCGATTTTATTGTATTTAAAGAATATGGCAAATTGCTGGAAGCGGCGGTAGATAGCAATGTGACAAATATGCACATAGAGCTGGACCTGACTGCTACTCCTTTGTGCCAGATAGATGTGATCATGGATGAGCTGACCGGCGATGTGATCAGCGCCACCGGCAATGGTAATTTGAAGATAAGCACCGGCACAGTAGCAGAAACTGTGATGCGTGGTCGCTACCAGATTGAAAGGGGAAACTATAATTTCAGCTTTCAAACCCTGATCAAAAAACCTTTTGAGCTACAGGGCGGCGACAATAATTATATAGAATGGAATGGCGATCCGTATGATGCCAATTTGAACCTGACTGCCCGCTACACAGCTAACTCAGTAAGCTTGCGTGATTTAATGGCTGGTGAACAAAGCCAGTCATTGTTGGACCAGGCAGCGCAGAGCTACAAAGGTGATGTGTATGTAAATGCCCGCTTGCGTGGCTTGCTCAGCAAGCCCGAAATCGATTTTAATATTGGTTTCCCACAGGGCTCGCCGATGCAGAACAATGTGAGTGTGCAGCAGGTACTGCGCCGTATAGATGCAGATAAAAGCGAAATGCTCAGACAAGTTACCTACCTGATTGTCTTCAAATCATTTGCGCCTTATAAAGAGGGTATTGGCGCCCGCAATCCCGGAACAGATTTGGCAGTAAATACGATCAGCGACTTGCTGAGCAATCAAATGGGTAAAATTCTCACGAATTTTATACAAGACATTACTGGCGATCGCAGTCTGAATATTGATTTTAGTACGGAGCTGTACAACTCAGGATCGCTGGTGGGTGGTTCGGCCGGGCAGGCCGCCACGGGCTACGATAGGGTCAATTTCAATTTTATGCTCAACCGCTCGTACTTCAATAATAGGGTAGTTGTGAACGTGGGCAGCGATTTTGACCTCAACGTTAGGAACACTACCACTACCGGGTTTCAGTTTTTGCCCGACGTCAGTGTTGAATTCATACTGACCAATAACCGCCGTTTGCGGGCTATTGTGTTCAAAAAAGATGCGCTTGACTTCGCAGGAAGACGGAATAGGGCTGGTGTAAGCTTAAGCTATCGCAAAGAGTTTGACAAGCTGTTTTCGAGGTCTGGTCCTGAGGATGCCTTGATTTTTTTGGGAAATGCGAAACCTGATAATTAGCCTGGGGCTTGATAAAAGGAGGAGCAGCAAAAAAGAGAGGCGACAATTCCGAAGAATGTCGCCTCTCTTTTTATCGTGGAGTAGTTGGTGTCCGATTATTTTTTTGGAGCCTGCTCTTTGTAGGTCTTATTCAGTCCCTCAATCACATCTTTTGTAATGTTGAATGCCGAATCGGCGTAGTACACAAAATCGCCGGGGCTGCGGGAAATAATGTAAGCGTAGCGCTTATCGGCATTGTATCCTTTCAAAAAGACAGCGATTTTATCGTTGATGTCCTTCATCATTTTGAACTGCTTTTCCTGCAGTTCCTGGGTCAGTTTGGCTTCCCGTTGTTGCAGGTTTACCTGCATCTGATTGATTTCGGCCTGGGCACGTTCGCCATCTTGCTGGCTCATGGTAGGTGCTTGTGATTGCAGCTGCTGTACCCGCCCCATGTAGCCTTTTTTCATGCCATTCAGTTCGCCCGAAATGCTTTCTTCTGCTTTTTTGATTTCGTCGCGGGCATCCTTTATAAATTGGTAGTGCTGCTCTACACTATCCATTTCGAAATAAGCCACATGGCCATGTGTATGGCTGCTCGATTTGGGCGAGTCTGAATTGCTACCACCCGATTTTGCACCGGTAAAGTGCAGCACATACAATACAGCTACTGCTGCCAATGCAATACCTCCCAAAATGGTACCCGTGTTTTTCATGAACCTCGTTTTTAATGTGCCGCCTGCCTCAGGGGCCTTTTTCGTGGCGGGACGGCAAGGTTAAGGGAAATCTTTTTTCGTTGCTCACTCTCTTTTGCCGCTGCCAGCCAAAAGACGAAAGTAGCAGCGCCAGCGCCTACGGCTGTGTTAAATCAGGTGCATGGTCGGTTCTTTCCTGCCGTATTTTGGGCCCATGAAAATTTGGCTTTGGTCGGTAGGTGGCAAGCATGATGCTAAGTTGGCGGCTGCCATTGACGAATATACCCAGCGTATTTCACACTATTACGGGTGCGAGTGGCGCCTGATGCCAGGCCCCAAAAATGCGGCCCACCTGGCGCCAGAGGAACTACGTGAGCAGGAAAGCCGGCTATTGCTCGACAGTTTCGACCCCGTGGACTACCTGGTGCTGCTGGATGAACGGGGGAAGATGATCGGCTCACCGGAACTGGCCAACCTGCTCGAAACGAGGGCGCTGAACGGTGCAAAACGCGTACACTTTGTAATAGGCGGTGCTTTTGGGGTAAATGATGCAGTGCGCAAGCGGGCCGATATGGTTTGGCAGCTATCCAAACTGGTGTTTCCTCACCAGTTGGTGCGGCTTATACTGGCCGAGCAGGTGTACAGGGCCTGTACCATTGTACGCGGCGAAAAGTATCACCACGTTTAGCTGATGTCGGCAATCAGGAAGATATCCGGCGGTTGGTGAGGAAAAAGCGTGATGGCTACGATGTCGAACTGGATCCATTTCCACTCGGGGTGCTGTAGCAGGTAGCCTTGGGCCCCGGCCTTCAGCATACGCAGCTTGGCTTTGTTTACTTTGTACTCCGGCATCGAAAACTGATTGCCATGCAGCGTCTTCACTTCAATAAAGTGGATGCAATCATCTTTGGCTGCTATCAGGTCTATTTCCGACCGCTGGTAGCGCCAGTTGCGGGCAAGCACCTGGTAGCCGTTGGCCATCAGGTATTCTCCAGCCAGTTCTTCACCATGTCGGCCGGTATCCTGTTTACTATCGTGATGATTTTTTTCCACAATACAAAACTGATGAGGAAGAGCCTGCGTGTATTTGGCACCCAATTTGGCCTATTTTTGCCCTACACCTGTTAGGTAGGCGGGCCCGGGTAGCACCCTTCAGTCCGCTTTTTTGACCCTTTTCTATATCGAATCAAACTGCGCTAAGCTATGAATCGTTCGCTGGTATTTGTGTTCAGCCTCTTGTTTTTGGTAGCTACTGCTTACCGTGTTATCCCGTATACCATGCGTCCTGAGTGGCTGGGTGCCCCCCAATTGGCCATGGCGCTGTTTGCCGGTGCGCTGGTGGCCAATCGCAAATACGCTTTCCTGGTATCGCTGGCCAGCATGCTGCTGAGCGATGTAGTAATGCAGTTGCTGTACCTGGCTAACTCTGGCGACTACTTTCCCGGCTTTTACAAAGGCCAGGTGATTAACTATATTCTCATTGTAGGCACTACCGTCATCGGGTTTTTCATCAATAGCCGTAAGCCGCTGCAAATTGCCGGTGGTGCTGTTGCTGGCTCGCTGGTGTTTTTCCTGCTGTCCAATTTTCAGGTATGGCTGGGTGGAGGTGGACTGCACCGTGCCAAAACCGTGGCTGGTCTGCTGCAAACCTATGTAGATGGCCTGCCGTTCCTGACCAATAGTCTGGCCGGCACCGTGCTCTTCAGTGCCCTGTTTTTCGGGGTGAATGCCCTGCTGCCGCAGCGAGCTTCGCAACTGGCAAAAGCTTGATAATCAATTGAAATTCATGCAAAAGGGGTGTCAAAAGACACCCCTTTTGCATGGGGGTTATCCACCGGCACTGCCCAATCACAATTTCTTTACAAGCCCCGGCTCAATATAACAGCGGAACGTATACCTTTGCGCCTCGAAATTTTAAGGGTAAAACATCCGTATACAAATAAAACGACCATTATGGCCGACCTCAAATTCAGACGCAACTTTGGTATTGCCGCTCACATCGACGCCGGCAAAACCACCACTACCGAGCGTATTCTGCGCTACACCGGTATGATCCACCGCATAGGTGAGGTGCACGAAGGCGCCGCCACCACCGACTGGATGGAGCAGGAAAAAGAACGTGGTATCACCATTACCTCGGCAGCTGTAAGCTGTAAGTGGAACTTCCCGACCGATAAGGGAAAGACAACCGCTGATTCGAAAGAGTACTCTTTCAACATCATCGATACGCCGGGCCACGTGGACTTTACCGTGGAAGTGGAGCGTTCAATGCGTGTACTGGATGGCCTGATTGCCCTGTTTTCGGCTGTAGATGGCGTGGAGCCGCAGAGCGAAACCGTATGGCGCCAGGCAAACCGCTATGGTGTTCCCCGTATCGGTTTTGTAAACAAAATGGACCGCGCCGGTGCCGACTTCCTGAACGTAGTGAAGCAGGTACGCGAAATGCTGGGTAGCAAAGCCGTTCCGCTGCAGCTGCCTATCGGTGCCGAAGATAATTTCCAGGGTGTGGTGGACCTCATCAAGATGAAGGGCATCATTTGGCACATGGAAACTGAGGGCATGACCTTCGACGAGATCGACATTCCGGCCGACATGGTGGAAGAAGCTGAAATGTGGCGTGCACAGCTGGTAGAAGCCGTAGCTGAATATGACGATCAGCTGATGGAAAAATTCTTCGACGATCCGAACAGTATCAACGAAGACGAGATTCACGAGGCTATCCGCAAGGCTACCATCGACCTGAGCATCGTGCCCATGATGTGCGGTTCTTCATTCAAAAACAAGGGTGTACAAACAGCTCTGGACGCCGTTTGCCGTTACCTACCTTCACCGGTTGACATTCCGGCCGCCCCGGGCGTAAACCCCGATACTGGTGCTGAAATCACCCGCAGGGCTGATCCCAAAGAACCTTTTGCAGCCCTGGCTTTCAAAATCATGACCGACCCCTTCGTAGGTCGCCTGGCATTCTTCCGGTGCTATAGCGGTCGTTTGGATGCTGGCAGCTATGTAAAAAACATGCGCAGCGGCAAGAACGAACGCATCAGCCGGATCATGAAAATGTTTGCCAACAAGCAGAACCCCATCGAGTACATCGAGGCGGGTGATATTGGTGCTGCCGTTGGTTTCAAAGAAATCAAGACCGGTGATACCCTGTGCGACGAAAACCATCCGATCGTACTGGAAAACATGTTCATCCCCGAGCCGGTTATTGCCATCGCCGTAGAGCCTAAAACACAGGCCGACGTAGACAAGATGGGTATGGCCATTGCCAAGCTGGTAGAAGAAGATCCTACCCTGCGGGTGAATACCGACGAAGAAACCGGCCAGACCATTTTGCGTGGTATGGGCGAACTGCACCTCGAAATCATCGTAGACCGGATGCGTCGCGAATTCAAGGTAGAAGTAAACCAGGGCGCCCCGATGGTATCGTACAAAGAGGCCTTTACTAGCACTGTACAGCACCGCGAGGTACTGAAAAAGCAGACCGGTGGTCGTGGTAAGTTTGCCGATATCCAGTTTGAAATTGGCCCCGTAGACGAAGAATGGCAAAAGGAAAACCCCGATAAGCACTTCCAGTTTGTAAACGACCTGTTTGGTGGTAGCATCCCGAAGGAATTTGTAGGTCCCATCCAGAAAGGTTTCGAAAACAGCATGGGTACAGGTGTACTGGCTGCCTACCCGGTGGTCAACATGAAGGTGCGCATATTCGACGGTAGCTTCCACGCGGTTGACTCCGATGGTATGAGCTTCGAATTGTGTGCCCGCGCCGGTTTCCGCGAGGCTGGCCGCAAGGCTAAGCCGGTACTGCTGGAGCCTATCATGAAGGTAGAAGTGATTACCCCCGACCAATACATGGGTGATGTAACCGGTGACCTGAACCGCCGCCGCGGTATGCTGGAAGGCATGGATAGCCGTAACAATGCCCAGGTGATCAAGGCCAAAGTGCCCCTGAGCGAAATGTTTGGTTACGTAACCCAGCTGCGTTCGCTTAGCTCGGGTCGTGCTACCAGCACCATGGAGTTCAGCCACTATGCGCCGGCACCCAACAACATTGCCGAAGAGGTAATAGCCAAGCAAAAAGGAAAACTGAAAGTAGAAGAGTAATTAGAAAAAATCCTACTTTTATAAAAGCCACTGATTGGTCAGTGGCTTTTTGCTTTCCTGTCTTTTGCAACCCTGAGCCCGACAACACACGTTGTAAATAGCGGCTTATGAATCTAATGATCGAGGGTCTGTTTTTTGTAGAACGAACAAAAACTGCAGTGCCGGCTGGGGCACCCACACCTTCCCAATTGCTCAATGCGTTTCACCCAATAGGTGATCGGGCTACCCGTTTTCTCGACAGCCGGTCCTTCCAATGCGCTGTTCCCAAAGGCAAGTTTTTGCTTCGAAAGGGACAGATTTGCCCATACATTTTCATGGTACGCTTTGGGCTGGTGCGGGGTTTTGTGGCCGAGGGCAAAAACGAGATAACTACCTGGATAGCAACTGATAATGAACTGGTTTCCAGTAGCAATTTCTTTGATCAATCTCCCGCACTGGAAAACATACAGGCGCTGGAAGACCTCACCCTGATTGGTCTTCACTACAGCGATTTGGAGGCGGCTTATGCCCGCTATCCTGAGCTGAATACAGCAGCCCGGCTGGTACTGCAGCAGGCCTACCAGCAGGCAGAAGAGCGGAGCTACCTGGCCCGCCTGGGCAAGGCCAGTAGCCGCTATGCGTACTTTCAGGAAAAGAAGCCTGAACTGGTCAACCGGGTGCCGCTCAAGTTCATTGCCTCCTACCTGGGTATGACACTGGAAACACTTAGCCGGCTGCGTACCTCGCTTTCGAAGGCCTACGCCGACGGCT
>CANHEC010000100.1 GCA_947459455.1 Chitinophagaceae bacterium | reverse complement strand
CACCGGCGAATGCTGCCATCCCGCTTCTCTTCGGGTAGTGCCTGTTGCAGCGAATCATACTGCGCCTTGGTCAGGCCGGCCGTTCCCTCACCCAATTGCACCCGCGGTCGGCGCTTTTGCACCAGCGGCTCCAGTTGTTGCCTTCGCTCTTTGCTAATAGTGCTGTCGTATTCGGTCATACCTATTTCCTCCATCACTATCAACACCGCCTCAGCTTTGTCCAGCGAGTCGGTCAGCAACCGCCGCTGCGTAGTATCGGTAGCCGCCGCCAGGCGCTGCACCAGTTGGGCCCGGCGGGCCAGGTACTCGGTTTGCTCGGAATCCGCTTTGTCTACCTCGGCAGGTTTGGTAGCAAAAAACACAAAGAAGAACAGCGCCGACGTGAATACATACATCCTGATGGGGTGCAGATAGCTTTGCCGGCGACCACGTACATACTCAATGCTCAGAAATGCCGGCTTGAACAGCAAATAGCGCAACGTGCTGAAAAACTTGCCATCGAAGTGCGTTATATCGTATACAAAATGGGTGATAAGCCCCCAAAGGGTTTCGGCTGGCTCTATATTCTCCTGCCCGCATACATGGCAAAACCGACCATGCACTTCGGCTCCGCAGTTCAGGCAGTTGGTTGCTTTTCGCAGTTTACCGTGTGACAATACTGAAACATTTTTGGCAGTTGGAAAAATAGTACAAATACCTGCACCGCTCCGGTGGATTAATTAACAGGAAACGAACGCTACAGCACAGCTATTTTTGAACCCATGAGCAGTTCCACCGTTCGCCTGCTGGCAGCCCTGAGCTTGCTGCTTCTCGGCCACCTGGCCGGGCAGGCGCAGTACTATTACCAGGATTTGATTTTTGCGCAAAGAACAGCACAGCAATTTCAGCTGCTGAAAACCGCCGGCCTAAAAACAGTGACCACCAATGCCCGCAATGCCGATGGAAGTGTACCCGACAATTTTTCGGTACAGCAACAGGTAGACCTGGCCGCCAATACACTCAGCACACAAACCCTGAGCGACTTTACCGGCCGGTCAGAACTGATCAGCCGCTTTGATGCCAATGGCAGGCTACTGGAAACCAGCGACCGATCGGGCACCTTTAGCAGCACCACCCACTACACCTATACCCCGGCCGGCCTGCTGCAATCCATTGTGGTAGAAAGCTCCGACTCGCTGCAGCAATACAGCATGAAAGAGCAGCGGATTTACAGCTACAATACAGCCGGGCAACCTACCAGCATGCTGCGTGTAAAAAACAATACCGATAGTACCAACGTGGTATTTGTAGCAGCTGAAAACGGTCAACCGGGCGAAGAACAATGGTGGAAAGGCAAACGCCGCCTGGAGACCTACTTTTACTACTACGACGAACAGCAGCGTATGACCGACGTAGCCCGATTCAATAAGCGAGCCCAACGCATCCTGCCTGATCTGGTGTTTGAATACCATCCGCAAGGCTGGCTGGCAAAACAGGTATCGGTGCAGGCCAATAGCAACCAATACCGCACCTATCGATACAGCTACGATGCCAGAGGACTGAAAGTGAAAGAAGAAATTTTAAACAAGCAAAATCAGATCGAGGCGGTCATCTTGTATACCTACCTGTAGCAAAAAATCGCCGCCGGAGAATATCCGGCGGCTTTTCGGTTTAGGGATTTGTAAGTGGAGGTGAACTACAGATCCACTATAAAGTTTGATCTTTTTTTTCATCTGTGCCAGCGTTGTTGAATTTTTTAAAGCCTCAACGGCACAAAAACGAAGTAACCAGCACCGCATCAGCCGGCTGCCAGGCACTATAAAGCCCACCATTTGGCGGGCATTATAATAGTATATCCACAGGTAGTTACTCGCCGGTCATCCACCGGCAACCAAGGCTACTACGTTAAATATCAATGGCTTCGCCGTAGGCAGCAGCAGTGGCTTCCTTAAAGGCTTCGCTCATGGTGGGGTGCGGATGCACGGCATTCAGAATCTCATGCGCCGTGGTTTCCAGCTTGCGGGCTGCTACCGCTTCCGCTATCATTTCGGTCACATTCGCTCCTATCATGTGTACACCCAACAGTTCGCCATACTTGGCATCGTACACCACTTTTACAAAGCCTTCGGTACTACCGGCAGCACTGGCCTTGCCGCTGGCCATAAATGGAAACTTACCCACTTTCAAGGCGTAGCCGGCTTCTTTGGCCCTGCTTTCGGTATAGCCCACGCTGGCTATTTCGGGTGTGCAGTACGTACAGCCCGGTATGTTGTTGTAGTCAATAGCCTCGGGCTTGTGGCCGGCAATGTGTTCCGCCGCATTAATGCCTTCCTTGCTGGCTACGTGTGCCAGTGCCTGGCCCGGTGTACAGTCGCCAATGGCGTACACACCCGGTACCGATGTTTGCTGGTACTGGTCTACAATGATCTTGCCTTTGTCGGTCTTTACACCAATGGTTTCCAGGCCGATGCCTTCCACATTGGCCACTACGCCTACGGCGCTCAGCACCAGGTCGGCCTCCAGCACGGTTTCGCCATCTTTTGTTTTTACAGTGGCCTTTACGCCGCTGCCGCTGGTGTCTACTTTGGTTACTTCAGCATTGGTCATAATGTCAATGCCGCTCTTCTTGTATTGCTTTTCCAGTTCTTTCGAAATGTCTTCGTCTTCTACCGGCACAATGCGGGGCAGGAACTCAACAATCGTCACCTTGGTGCCCATGCTGTTGTAGAAATAGGCAAACTCTACACCAATGGCACCGCTACCTACAATAATCATGCTTTTGGGCTGCTGCGGCAGCACCATGGCTTCGCGGTAGCCTATCACCTTCTGGCCATCTATGGGCAGGCTGGGCAGCTGGCGGGCCCGGCCGCCGGTAGCTATCACTATGTTTTTAGCTTCTACCACCTGCTTGCTGCCATCCGCAGCAGTCACCTCAATTTTGTTGGCGGCCACCAGTTTGCCAAAGCCCAAAATCACGTCGATCTTGTTCTTTTTCATCAAAAACTGAACGCCCTTGCTCATTTTGTCGGCTACGCCGCGGCTTCGCTTTACCACGGCATCAAAATCGTGGCTGCCGGTGGCATTAATACCGTAGTTGTTGGCATGCTTCAGGTACTCATACACCTGCGCACTCTTCAGCAGCGCCTTGGTGGGTATACAGCCCCAGTTGAGGCACACACCGCCCAGGCTTTCCTTTTCAATGATGGCAACCTTCTTGCCCAGTTGCGAGGCACGGATCGCTGCAGGATATCCGCCGGGGCCACTGCCCAAAACAATTACATCGTACGACATGTGAGCTATTTGTTAGGTGGTCAAACTTTTTATCTGTCCGAAAAAAATCGCTGCGAAGCTAAGGCAAACCAACCGAATGAGACCGGCCGCCAGCCGCCGCAGCCCCACCTGCGCCCGAATTAACAAAGCCGCCCGCCAGCCCCCCTTAGCGTAGTTTGTACACATTGTAAAAACCTTTACATTACATTTGCAGTCAACCTTTTGACGATTCAACCTTGCCGGCATGATCACGATTCATTTCTATCTGCGGTTCAGCAGTACTTACGGCCAAACATTCTACGTATCGGGTAATATTCCAGAACTGGGCAATGGCGATCCCAAACAGGCCCGCCCCATCCATTACCTCAACAATGAACTGTGGCACGATGCCATTGATATACCAGCCGATACCCCGGCTTTTACCTACAAATACATTCTGCGCAATGCCGACGGTACCGAAAATATTGAATGGCCCACCGACCGCCAGATCGATATCAGCCGCTTCAAGGGCAATGAACTGCAAGTGGTAGACTATTGGAACTATGCAGGCGAGTTCGAGAACGCATTCTATACCCAGCCGTTTCAGCAAACGCTGTTCAGCTTTGCCGGCGATAAGGTAAAGGCCCGTAGCACCAGGGGTGTCAACCACGTATTCAGGATAAAAGCGCCCCTGCTGGGCCCCGATGAAACCATGTGCCTGCTGGGCAGCGATGCCAGCCTGGGCTTGTGGGAAAGCGACAAATGCATTGTGATGCGCCGCGAAGGCCACTGGTACGAGGCGCCGCTCGACCTGTCGAAAGCCAATTTTCCGCTGGCATATAAGTATGGGGTGTACAATACCCGCCTCAAGCAGTTTGTGCGGTACGAAGATGGCCCCAACCGCATGCTGTATGGCATGGTCAAAAAGCAGGTGGTCATCATGCACGATGGCTTTGCCGGCCTGCCCAATACCCTGTTCAAGGGCGCTGGGGTAGCCATTCCGGTATTCAGCCTGCGCACCGCACAGGGCCTGGGCGTGGGCGAGTTCAACGACCTGCGCCAACTGGCCGACTGGAGCAAGCAGGTAGGCATGAAACTGCTGCAGCTGCTTCCGGTAAATGATACCAGCGCTACCGGCACCTGGACTGACAGCTACCCCTATGCAGCTATTTCGGCCTTTGCCATGCACCCCCAGTACATTCACCTGGAGGCCGTGGCCGGCAAAAAGCACGCCGCCCTGCTGAAAGGGCTGGCCGCCAAAAAAGCCGAACTGAACGCACTGCCCGCCATTGACTACGAAGCCGTGATGGCCCTGAAATGGCAGTACCTGACAGCACTGTACAGCGCCCAAAAAGAAGAATGGCTGGCCGACGAAGCCTACCAGCAATACCTGGCCGAAAACAAACATTGGCTGCAGCCCTATGCCGCATTTTGCTACCTGCGGGATAAGTACAAGACTACCGAATTTGACACCTGGAAAACGCACAGCCAGTTCGATGAAAAGGCGGTAGAAAAACTTTGCTCACCCAAGGGCAAGCAGTTCGACGAGGTAGGTATCCACCTGTTTGTACAGTGGCACCTGCACCTGCAGCTAAAGGCCGCCGTAGACTACGCCCATAGCCTGGGCCTGGTGGTGAAGGGCGATATTCCTATCGGCATTTACCGCCACAGCTGCGATGCCTGGCAGCAGCCCGAGCTGTACAATATGGATGCGCAGGCCGGCGCCCCGCCCGATGATTTTGCCATCAAAGGCCAAAACTGGGGCTTTCCTACCTACAACTGGCAGCGCATGCAGCAAGATGGCTTTGCCTGGTGGAAGCAGCGCTTCAACCAGATGAGCCTCTACTTCGATGCCTTCCGCATCGATCATATCCTTGGCTTCTTCCGCATCTGGAGCATTCCCATGCACGCCGTAGAAGGCATTATGGGCCGCTTTGTGCCCTGCCTGCCGGTGCACCTGGATGAGTTTGGCCAGCGAGGCATTTACTTCGACTATAACCGTTATTGCCGCCCCTTCATTACCGACGATATCCTGCAGCAGTTGTTTGGCGAGCAGGCCGGCTACGTAAAAGAAACCTACCTCGACAGCATTGGCTGGGGCACATATGGCCTCAAAGAGCACGTAAATACCCAGCGCAAAGTAGAAGCACACTTTGCTGCCGGCTACGAACCGCAGGAGTGGATGAAGGAAAAGCTGTACGATCTTATCAGCAATATCATCCTCATAGAAGAGCCGGGCAGCCAGGGTAATCAGTTTCATTTCCGCATTGCCATGGAAGGCACCAGCAGCTTTCAGCAGCTGGACGGCGCCACCCAACAGCAGCTCAAAGACTTGTACGTCGATTATTTCTTCCGCCGGCAAGACGGCTTCTGGCGCACCCAGGCCATGCAAAAGCTGCCAGCCCTCAAGGCCGCTACCAATATGCTCATTTGCGGCGAAGACCTGGGCATGGTGCCCGACTGTGTACCCGGCGTTATGAAAGATCTCGGCTTCCTCAGCCTGGAAATTCAGCGCATGCCCAAGGATCCCACCCGCAAGTTTTTCCACCCGGCCGATGCCCCCTACCTCAGCGTGGTCACGCCCAGCACCCACGATATGAGCACCATCCGCGGCTGGTGGGAAGAAAGCCGCGACAACACCCAACAGTTCTACAACGAGCAGCTGGGCCAGTGGGGCAGCGCACCGTTTTACTGCGAGCCGTGGATCAATCGCCAGATCATCAATATGCACGTGTACAGCCCTGCTATGTGGAGCATCTTCCAATTGCAGGACCTGCTGGGCAGCAGCGCCGAGCTGCGCCGTGCCGATCCAGCCGACGAACGCATCAACGTGCCCGCCAATCCCAAGCACTACTGGCGCTACCGCATGCACCTGTCGATTGATGAGCTGCAAAAAGCCACCGCCTTCAACGAGGACCTGTCGGCCCTGCTGCAAGCCAGCGGCCGCCGCTAATACCGGTGCTGTTTCGGCCGTATTCATCACTTCATCGGCCTGACGTGTGACTGGGGCTGTAGGCACTTGTGCATGACCCGGCAGTTGTACGTTCCCTTCTGTGGTTCGCTGCGCTCCGCCCTCAGCTCGTGCCTCGCTTTCGGGCTCTCGGCCGAGCCGAGACACGCCAGGCAGCGCAGCCCATCAGCTGTTGTACTACACCCGGCTGGCAGCCGAGCCACCTCTCCTCCATCGAAAAACGCGAAGCCAACACCTGGGTGAATGCTGCCCGGCAGGCCCTGAAAGCCAGCGCCACCACTTAAGCAAAAAAAGAAGCCAGCCTCCCTTTCGGTTAGCCGGCTCTTTTTCGGGGATTTGCACCGGCTTACGCCGGCGCGGGGCTATGAATGCGCCACTTTGCTTTAGCGCTTCATTAATTTCAGCAGCTGTACGCTGCCATCTTTCATTTGCACTTGTACCAGGTACACACCCGCTGGCACCGCCTCCAGCGATACACTCATTTGAGGCGTATTGACCACGTAGCTGGCTAGCACTTGTCCGCCGGCATTTACCAACTTCAGGCTGCGGGCCTGCTGCAGACCGCTTACCAGTACCTGTTGGCTGGCGGGGTTGGGCACGGCAGTTAGTTTCACTACTGCTTGGCTACGCAGGCTTACCACATTGCTATAGCTGCGCTTGCCATCTACATCGGTCAGCATTACGCGGAGCTGCCATTGGCCGGCAGCACGGGCCGGCAGGCGCAGGCTGTACTGGCGGGTAGTATTGCTATTGCCGGCAGCTGCCACCTGGCCTACTCCCTCGTACACGGTGCCATTGCCGCTTATCTGTACCGTAAAGTGGCGGGTGTTCTGCTCCGTCAGGGTTTGCCAGTTGGCCAGTATGCTGCCATCTGCCTGCTGGCTGGCTTTTAGCTGCAGGCCGGTAGCGGGCAGCAGTATGCCGCCTATGCCCATGCTCACAGTGGCGGGTGTTGGGTCTATCACATCAGCGTTGTCCCACACTGCGTAGTCAAAGTCTACCACCACCGGACCATTATCAGGATCTACTTCTACCAGGTCGTTATTAAAGCTGTTGATGGTAAGCGGTGCCGTAACAGCTACACCATTGTAGTATAGCACACCGCCGGTAGCCGGGTACAGCGTTACCTTACGTCCGTTCAGGTTATTGGTATAGCTGCCATCGTCGGGGTCGGTAGCACTAAAGGCGCCCGAAGGCACCGGTATGCGGGCAGCACCGCCGGGGTTGGGCCAACCATCGCCCACATAGTCGTTGGTCACCGGCACGGCATTTACACCAAAAAGCAGGGTCGACAATGGCTCACAGTTAGTAGTAGCATTGGTGATGCCATTTACCGTGCCATCGCCCGTGGCAGAGGTACCCTCTGCCGTACT
>CANHEC010000099.1 GCA_947459455.1 Chitinophagaceae bacterium | reverse complement strand
GGGCGCTCAATTTCTTAATGACAATTCCCTACGTAGGCCGGGTTTTGAGAGCCTTGGCGCTGGCAATAGCTGTGAAGAAGCCCAGCATTGAAAGCGCAGTGAGCACCGAAGAAGTCGACTGGATCAACGGGGCGTATTTGATGGCCAGGAAATCGGCGGTGGAAAGAGCAGGCCCGCTGGACTCCGATTTCTTTCTGTACCATGAAGAATCGGAATGGTGCGGCCGGCTGCAGCGCTTCGGCAAGCTTTATTTGTACGGTCATCTCACCAGCATTCACCTCGAAGGCGGTTCCAGCAGCCAAGCCTATCAGTCGGCTACCAAAGCGTATACCCAATTGAGCGACCGAAAAGGACGGCAGTTGCTGTTGAGCATGTGGCTGCGCATTGGTAAGCAGTTTGGCCGTGGCTGGCTGCTCTTGCATGTAGCGGCGCACTTGTTTTCATTGCCGGTAGTGCTGCTATGCGCCTTGCTGCAGCTGTCGGTAGGCCAGCGCAGCAGTTGGCGGCAGGCAAGTGGCTATGTGGGCAATGTATTTCATTGTCTGGCCTGGGTGCCGGCCATGCTGGCAAGGCGCCACCAACTGTACAAAATTTAAAAGGCGCACCTGCTATCAAAGCCGATGCGCCTTTTGTACAACATGAGTGTTACCGTTAGGCGGTAGTCCTTTTTCTTACAAACTGCATATAAGCACCGGCCAGCAGCCACAGCAGAACTATGATGGAAGTAACCGTGGTGATGGTGCTACCCCAACGATAGCTGGCTGGTTCAAACTTCAGCACCAGCTTTTGAGTGCCGGCAGGTACCGGTACACCACGCAACACGTAGTTTGTTTTTACAATGGGTACCTGTTTGCCATCTGCATAGGCATTCCAGCCGCGGCTATAGTACACATCGCTCAGCACCGCCAGTTGTGCCTGCCTGGTTTGCAGGCTGTATTCTATCTCGTCGTTATCGTATTTGCTCAGGGTGATGCTGGCTGTACTGTCTGCACTGCCCATGGCCGGCAGTTGCGCTTTGTATTGTGCCTGTACCACGGCGGTATCCCGCAGGTCGCTCACACTGCCAATGGCTTTCATTTCGGCAGCAGCATCGGGTACTACCTGCACGTGGCGGGCAAACCAGGCAGCGCCGTACGCATATGGGTTGCGCTGCACATCGGGCTGGCCCTGTGATCCGGGTACCACAAAGTAGCGGGTGTTCAGCATGTTCAGTACCGCCATGTTGGGGTTGCCGTTCGATAGCTGGTATTCAATCAGGTCCTGGTAAATACTCAGCTTGGCGGGGTGGTAGCCACCTACCGACCGTACAAAGTAGGAGGTTAGTGCATCGTTGAACACATCACCAGTCACGTTGAAAACGCGGTAGTGCGGGTCTTTGTCTTGCTGAATACTGGTGAGGGCATCGTACAGCGGCCTGTTCGTCATGGCCACATAGCCCGCCGGCTCCATGCTATCCTTTTCCTGAAAGTTGTCGTCATTCAGGTAGCGCCGACCTAGTGTCAACAGGTCAATGGCGCAAAGCAGTACCAGGCCGTATACGCCCAGCTGGCCTTTCAGCTTATTGGTAGCCATGGCCCACAGCAGGCCAAAGCCAATACCAGCAAAGGCGAGGCTGCGCAGCAAATCGTTCATGAACAATTCACGGCGGTCATCGCCGGCTGCACTCAGCACGGTTTTGGCCACTTCGCTGGCTTGTGGCGATGCAGCCGCTATTTGCTTGATCGCATCGCTTTCGGTAGCCGACCGAAAATCGGCCGAGAAGTAGTACAGCGCCACCATGGCAAACAAGCCGGCGGTCACCAGGCCGGCCAGTTTGGCGGTCTTCCATTTGTCGGCATTGCTCACTTTTTCATCCAGCAGGTATTGCAGGCCCAATATGCCTACCATGGGGGCCAGCAGCTGCGGTATTACCAGTATCATGGCCGGCGCCCGAAACTTGTTGTACATCGGCAGGTACTCAAACAGGAAAGTATTGAAGCCCGAAAAATTGCTTCCCCACGCCATTAGTATGCTCAGCACAATGGCGGCCAATGCCCACCAGCGGTGCACATTGCCCTGCCAGCACAGGCCCAGCACCAGCAGCAGCACCACAATGGCGCCCAGGTACACGGGGCCGCTGGTAAAAGGCTGATCGCCCCAGTAGGCCACCCCAAAGCGGCTCAACTGCTGAGCGCCCTGCTGGTCTATTTGCCCACCCTGAAAAGCGCCCATCAGCGATTCGTAAAACTTCGAGTCTTCACCGAGGCTCTCACTGGCGCCACCATTCACGTTGGGCACCAGCAGGCTCATGGTTTCGGCTTTGCCATAGCTCCACCTGAAGGCGTAATCGGCATCCAGCCCACTGCTGGCTTTGGCGGCAGCAGCTTTGGCACTATCGGCCGGGGCCAGGTTGGCCTTGCCGCCCCGCATACTTTCTTTGCTATAGTCGTAGGTGGTAAACAGATTGACACTACTGGTAAGTGCCCCCAGCATGGCAGCGCCCAGCGCTATGCTACCGGCTACCATCATGTGGCGTATTTCACCCTGCTTCAGCCAGCGTACAACGTAGGCGATGGTGACAAACGCCACCACAATCATCATGTAAAAAATGATCTGCAGGTGGTTGTTTACAATGAGGGCGGCCGTAAAGGCAGCGGTGAGGGCACCGCCCCACCAATATTTCTTTTCGTACAGTAGCAGCAGGGCGCCCAGCATGGCAGGCATCAATGCCATCGTGATCATTTTGGTATGGTGGCCTACTGCTATTATAATAGGATCGTAACTACAAAATGCAAATCCGATGGCGCCAAGGATGCCTATCCACGTGTTGACCCGCAATACCTGCGATAGAAAGTAAAAGCAAATGCAGGCCAAAAAGAAATAGCTGAACGGCTCGGGCAGAAACAGCGACATGGCTTTGATGATATAGCCCGGCACGTAGGCATTGCTCTGAAAAGCGATATTGTACGATGGCATACCGCTGAACAGGCCGTTGGTCCACAGCGGAAACACGCCATTCTTTTCCTTGTAGTTAAAGGCATCCTGCGCCATGCCCTTCCATTGTATCAGATCGTGCTGCTCAATGGCCTTGCCCTCCAGCGCCGGTTTGCAATACAGCAGGCTGATGGCCAAAAAAATACCGATGGCGATCAGGTGGGGCATCCACGCTTTCCAGTTCAATTTCATATACAGGTGTAGTTAATAAAAAAGCCGGCTACCGCTGGCGGCAGGGCGAGGCAAATTAAACGTATTTTGCCCGCTTTGGCAGCCGTAGCCCATGCGTGGACAACTCAATAAATTACTCCTTTTGCTAAACGCCTGCTGGTGGCTGGCCCTCAGTTTTTTCTGGGGGCGCTACGCCAGCAGCCTGCCGCAGCCGGTGGTCAGTAGCGTGGTAGCCCTGGCTGCGCTGGCAGTTTTAGCCAATGCGGCCGCTATTGCCTGGTGGCTGTGGCCAAAAAAAGCCAGCCGCCCACCAACTATTTGGTGGTTTCGGGCATTAATTGTCTGTTCCTTTGCAGCCCAACTGGTTGTACTGCTATTGTATATAGACTGACAACTCAACATGATTCACAATCTCATCCGCGACAAAGCCACCCGTCTGTTCCTCATACTGGCGGGTATTTTTATAGCCACCACGCTCATCGCCGAAATCATCGGCGTCAAAATTTTCTCCCTCGAAGCCTCGTTTGGTCTGCCGCCGCTGGAGGCCCGGGTGTTTGGCGAGGTGCTCAGCCTCAACCTCAGTGCCGGGGTGCTCATTTGGCCGGTGGTCTTCATCATGACCGATATTATCAATGAGTACTACGGCCAAAAAGGTGTCCGCTTTCTCAGCATCTTCACTGCGGTGCTCATTTGCTTCACCTTCCTCGTTTTTCTGGGCGCCATGTGGCTGGCTCCGGCCGATTTTTTTGTGACCAGCAAGCAGGGCAGTGGTGTACCCGATATGGAGCTGGCCTACGAAAATGTGCTGGGACAGGGCGGCAAAATCATCATTGGTTCTATCTCGGCCTTCTTGCTAAGCCAGCTCATCGATGTGTTCACCTTTCACCGCATCAAAAAAGTAACCGGCGAACAAAAGATCTGGCTGCGGGCTACCGGCAGCACACTCGTCAGCCAGTTTATCGACAGCTTTGTGGTGCTCTTCATCGCCTTTTACATTGGCAGCCGGGTCAATACACAGCCCGGTGATTTTGTGTGGCCTTTCAAGCTTTTTCTGGCTGTGGGTTGCGTCAATTATGCCTACAAGTTTCTCGTGGCCATCATCATGACACCGGTCATTTACCTGGTGCATCACCTCATCGAAAAATACCTTGGGCCGCAGCTGGCCGCCGAAATGAAGAAGGCTGCCATGCAGCGCTGATGAGGATCTTTTTGGGCGCCCGAGCGGGCTATCCTCTGCAAGTCCTCGGCTACCGGCCAGCTGTGCCGGCCGTTGCCTCCGGGCTTTCCGCTACTATCCTTGGCGCAGGCTATTGGTCGCCATGTAGTTAGTTAGTTCAAAGGTCAAGCTGCGAACTCGTAAACTCGTGAACCCCCATTATCACATTGTTTCCGTCTCCTATTGGTGAGATTCCTCCTTCGTCGGAATGACGATACGCCTCGAACATTCGAACTCTCGAACATTGGAACCTTCGAACTTGTGAACTCCCATTATCACATTTTCATATTATCACATTATCACATTATTCCCGTCTTCGCTTGGTGAGATTCCTCCTTCGTCGGAATGACGATACGCCTCAAACATTCGAACTGTCCAACTATCGAACACAGGAACTGGTGAAAAGTGAAAGGTCAAAGGTGAAAACCACCAAGCGCATCGACCAGCACCCAACCTTGAACTTTGAACGACCGAACCTGTGTACTTGTGAACTCGTGCCCCCCCATTATCACATTATCACATTGCCACATTAGCACATAGCGGCTGCGTTTGCTCACCCAAACAACTCACTACTCAGGTAGCGGTCGCCGCGGTCGCAGGCAATGAATACAATGTACCCGCTATCCAGCTCGGCTGCCAGCTGCAGCGCAGCGGTGCAGGCACCACCGGTGCTCATACCGGCAAAAATGGCTTCTTCGCGGGCCAGCCGGCGTGCCATGGCCGTGGCGGCCGCCTGCGATACATCAATGATGCGATCGACGCGGCTGGGGTCGTAAATTTTGGGCAGGTACTCTACCGGCCAGCGGCGGATGCCAGGTATCGAGGACTCTTCGGTGGGTTGGCAGCCTACTATTTGGATGGCAGGGTTTTGCTCTTTCAGGTACATGCTGGTACCCATAATGGTGCCAGTGGTACCCATGCTGCTCACAAAGTGCGTAATCTGTTGGGCACTGTCGTGCCATAGCTCGGGCCCGGTGGTTTTGTAGTGGGCCAGATAATTGTCGGGGTTGGCAAACTGGTTCAGGATGTAGTATTCACCGGTAGCGGCTTTTTCCTCGGCGTAGTCGCGGCATTTTTCAATACCGTCCAGCAAGATCACCTTGGCGCCAAACGCCTCCATGGTCAGGGTGCGTTCGCGGGTGCTGTTGGCGGGCATGATCAGTTCGATGTCCAACCCATATAGCCGGGCTATCATGGCCAGTGCAATGCCGGTGTTGCCGCTGGTGGCTTCTATCAGTTTCATGCCGGGGCGTATGTCGCCGCGTTCCACCGCACTGCGTATCATGTTCAGCGCCGGACGGTCCTTTACGCTGCCGCCGGGGTTGTGGCCCTCCAGCTTGGCAAACACCCGCACCCGCGGCTGCTGATGAATTCGCTTCAGTTCTACCATGGGCGTGCTGCCCACTAAATCAAGAATGCTACTCATAGGGGTGTGTCAGGCGATGTTAAGTTCACCTGAATGGTGAAGCAAAGATGCCTTTTTTAGCTGCAAGCGAAAAGCTAAAGACCAACGCCAGTAATTTGGAATGATGAATGATGATTTATGAATGATGATTTATGATTTATGATTTATGAATGAATACAGCACAGGAATTTCAAATCTGCATCTCAAATTTCAAATCTCCGTTCCTCCGCGCCTCTGCGAGAAAATACTCCGATAGAGTAAATCCGAAATCAGCCCTCCGAAATCATCAATCGTCGCACCAAACAAAATCCAAATCTTAATTCTCCTCTGTGCTCTCTCCCGCCTGCTGCGGGACAAGTTGTGTGATTTCTCTTTACCACCCAATCCCGTAATCCTCGCCGTGGTTGCTGCTGCCGCCCCAAAAGCTGCCATGCTTCCAATCGAAGAAAATGGCATTGATAGGGCCACTGCTGCGTTCGGTGAAGCTGAGCTTGTAACCCATGGCCTGTAGCTCTTTGCGCACAGCTTCGGGGGTGCGGTTTTGCAGCAGTAGCTCTCCGTTGCGGGGCGCCCGGTCTTTGATGGAAGTGCCGCCCAGGCTCAGCCACAGCTGGTTGGTATTCAGGTTGGCGGCCTCGCTGGCTTGCTGCACGTTCATGCCAAACTCTACCATGTTCAAAAAGAACTGCAGCAGGTTTTGATCCTGCGTATCGCCACCTTGTACAGCGAAGCTCAAAAAGGGCTTGCCATCTTTCAGGGCCAGACTGGGCGTAAGGGTTACCCTTGGGCGCTTGCCCGGGGCCACCACATTAAAGGGGTTGAGGGCACTATCGAGCACAAAACTCTGCAAGCGCTGGCTAAGGCCGACGCCAGTGCGGCCCGCTATGCAGGCGGGCACCCAGCCACCACTTGGTGTAATGCTCACCACCCATCCGCTGGCATCGGCCGCTTCTACACTGGTGGTACCGGCCCACTGGCGTTCTAGGTAGGCGGGGTCGGTGCTGCTGTGCTGCCAGGCTACCTGCCGGTCGTGGCTGGGGATGGCATTGCCGCCCTTGGCGCTGGTATCGGCCAGGCTGGCCCAGCGCTGCAGCCATGCCGCGTAGGGGTTGGTGCGCCCTTCGTAGGGGTAGGGGTCGCCGGGCAGGGCCGGGGCCAGGTTTTTGGTGGGATCAATCAGTTGGGCCCGTGCCTTGGCGTACTCCTTGCTCAGCAAGCCCGCCATGGGCTGACCCTGGTTGGCATACGGATCGCCGTAGTAAAAGTCGCGGTCGGCAAAGCTGAGCTGCAGCGCCTGCGCCACGGTATGGATGTACTGGCTGCTGTTGTAGCCCATTTTTTTCAGGTCAAAATTTTCGAGGATGTTCAGTGCTTGCAGCATCATGGGCCCCTGCGTCCATTGCTGCAGTTTGTACACGTCGATGCCCTTGTAGCTGGCTTTCATCGGTTCTTCTTCCAGCGGCTTCCAGTTGGCCAGGTCTTGCAGCGTGATGAGGCCGCCCTGCTCCTGTACGCCCCGTACAAACTCTTTGGCAATATCGCCCTTGTAAAACCGGTCGGCGGCGGCCATGATGGCGGCCTTACGGTTTTTGCCGGCCTTCAGCGCCTGCTGCTCGGCTTCCACCATTTTAGTAAGGGTGGCCAGCAGATCCTGCTGCACAATTATTTCGCCGGCCTCGGGGGCTTCGCGTTTTTCGCCCAGGTGCGGCAGCATCACGGCTTTGCTGTAGGGCCACTGCTTCAGGCGCTCTTTCTGGCGCTCTATGCTGTTAGCCGTTTGGGCTTCGATGGGGTAGCCCGCAGCCAGCTGCATGGCGGGT
>CANHEC010000098.1 GCA_947459455.1 Chitinophagaceae bacterium | reverse complement strand
TGACACAATGGCTCCGAAAAGCCGATGTCCGTGGGGTACAATACTACCGATAAACACCCATATACAGTCGGATTGTGTAGTCTTGCTGCCGTGCGGGTTGTTTGTATGGCGGATGACTACTGCAGTGCACTATACACCAGCACCTTGAACTTGTCGTGTATATCGCCGTGACTGATGGGGTATTGGTTCAAAAACAGCTGGGCTACAATCTTCTCTTTAGGGTCAATCCAATAAGTACTGCTGAAAGCACCGCCCCAGCTATAGCTGCCTGTGCTGAGGCCCAGCCGGCCGCTGCCCGTTTCGGTAATGATGCCAAAGCCCAGTCCAAACTTTTCATTCGGTCCGCGGTCTACGTTGCCAATTTGGTTTTGCGTCATCATGTCTACACTATTGCGGCTCAAAATGCGCTTGCCATTCAGGCTGCCGCCGTTGAGTAGCATTTGCATGAACAGCGCATAGTCGTACGCAGTGCTCACCAGGCCGGCTCCGCCGCTGTATAGCTTGCCTGTCTTGGTGGGGTAGTCTATGTCGAGGTTGCTGATACCAGCAGTCGGCGATTCTGTCATCTTGGTCACCTGCTGCTGCTTGTTTTCGGTGTGCAGTGCTACCAGGCGGTTTTGCTTGGCCGCCGGCAGGTAAAACCAGGTATCGTGCATACCGAGCGGCTCAAAAATGCGCTGGCGAAAAAAATCGGCCAGGCTTTGGCCGCTTACCACTTGGACCAGGTAGCCCAGCACATCGGTATTCAGGCCGTAGGTAAAGCGTTCGCCGGGCTGGTGCTCCAGTGGCAGGGCTGCTATTTTCAGCACCTGGCTTTCCAGGCTTTCGTACGGAGTGCCTATTTGCGAGCCCACGCCGGCTTTGGCATACATGGCCTTGGCCCGAGGCGTGCCTATTTGCGCATAGCCTATGCCCGAGGTATGCGTCAGCAGGTCGCGGATGGTAATGGCCCGCTTTGCCTTTACCGTGGTGTAGCTGGTATCGGCCTCGTTGAACTTATCGATCACCTGTGCGTTGGCAAAAGCAGGAATGTATTTGGATACCGCATCATCCAGCAGCAGTTTGCCTTCTTCCATCAGTATCATTAAGGCCACGCTGGTGATGGCTTTCGTTTGGGATGCGATGCGAAAGATGTCGTCTTTCTGTTGGGGTCTTTTGCTATCGGCATCGGCTACGCCAAATGCCTGGTGGTACACCACCTGACCATTGCGTACTACTATGGCAGTGGCGCCGGCTATCCATTGTTGGTCTATGTACTGTTTGATCAGGCCATCAATGCGCCGCAGGCGGCTGGCATCCATACCCACGGCGGCAGGGTTGGGCGCTACGGGCAATTGAGCCAGTGCCACTACACTGGTAAAAACAAAGGTGAGGATTAGCAAAAATCGCATGGCAATTGATTGTGTTGTAGCCGAAAAATACGGGAAATAAAAAAACCGCCATGAATGCGGTTTTACAAATCAGACATGAACAGGCAAGCGCTGCTGCAATTATAGCTTGGTGAAGTACTGTTTCACGTTGCCATTGGTACGAACACGCACAGCGAGCCCCATAAAGCTATCAGTAAAACTGGATACGATCGGAACGGTAAAAATGAGCCGATTGCCTTGCATTTCCCACTTTAGCTCAATGTCGCGGGGCGGCGCACCCAGTGTGTCTGTTGGCAGATTGGTCTTCGTTACAAAGCCATTGTTGGCGGTCAGGCGGTATGGCATCGTATCGTTTATCGGGCCCCATGAAAATGTGAAGTCGATTTCTTCTTTGCCCTGAAATACGCCATTCTCGAATGCGTACGCTTCTATTTTCGAATCAACGTCGAACCGGATGCTATCTGCTATTTGGTCTTTGTCTGTCAGTATCATGAAGCCACCATTTTTTTGGGTGGTATATCGTATTACGCTGCTGTCTCGGTAGGTGTCGGGCGGATCAGTGAAGGTGGTTACTGTGTAATAGTCATACACGGTGGAGTCGAAGCGGTAGCGGCCTATCAGTTGTGCTTGTTGTGCACGGGAGTCTTCTTCCCATGAAATGGTTTTTTGGCAGGCTGCCAGGCAGCATGCCAGGGTAGCCAGTGCGAGGAGTGATCGGTTCATGGCCCGAAAATAATCAGGTCAGCTGACGATGCTTGTATCAGCTGCTACCGTTTGATAACTGTGCTTATTTGCCAACCACTGTTGTATTTAGCACCCACTGCTCTACCACATCGGGGTAGTGCTGGTGCTCCAGCTGGTGTATACGGTCGGCCAGCGTATCGGGGGTATCGCCAGGCAGTACGGGGCAGCGGGCCTGGTGCAGGTGGGCGCCATGGTCGTAGTGTTCATCTACCAGGTGAATAGTAATGCCGCTTTCAGTATCGCCGGCTGCCAGCACAGCCGCATGTACATGCTGGCCGTACATGCCTTTGCCACCGTAGCGGGGCAGCAGGGCGGGGTGTATGTTCACGATTTTGCCCGGGTAGGCGGCAATTAGTTGTGGCGGCACTTTCCACAAAAAACCAGCCAATACGATGTGTTGGATGCCAGCCGCCTGCAGCTCGGGCAGGTAAGCATCGCCACGAAAAAACTGTTCTTTCTCTATAACCAGGGTAGACACGCCAAAATTGGCGGCATGATGAAGCGCACCGGCGCCCGGCTTATTGCTTACCAGCATTTGCACCCGAATGCGGGGGTGGTGCTGAAAACGCTGCATCAGCTGGCGGGCATTGGTGCCACTGCCGCTGGCAAAGATGGCGAGGTGGATGTGGCCCTCGTTGGCGGTGCTGGCGGTTTTTTTGCCCAGGCCCAGCCGGCTGCCCATTTTGGCCAGGTAGTTTTTGAAAAAACGGAACTGCCCCAGCGGAATGCTGACCATGAGTACGCAAAGCGGCCACAGCAGCGTGAGGATGATGAAATAAAGCGTGCCGTACAAAAACGGCTGTTCAATGCGCAGGGGTGTAATGAGCTGGCGGGTAAAAAAGCCGCACAGGCTACCCCCAATGGCAAAAGTGCACAGAATGAGGGTGAGTTGCCAGCCGTTCACCTTCCATTTTGCCTGCAGTCTGCTAAACATGGCCGCGAAGATGCAGCATTATGCGCAGGCAAGCCAAGCCGGCTACCCTAAAGCCGTGGTAAAAAGACATCCCCGCCGGGCTGCTACCGTGGCCGCCGCGTGTACACGGCCCGGCATAGCTGGCAGGGATGTCAGTTTGGTGAAAGGGTGGGTGTGGTGAGGCAGACTTGCTGCTTAGTATTTAAAAGCTTTCAGCTTATCGCGGCTGCTTTTGTAAATGACCAGCCGGCTGATCTCGTCAATGCTATAGTCGGGGTCTTTATCGCTCAGCACAATGCCCCGCAGGTCTTTGCCATTGTTTTTGTCCAGCAGCATTACGCCCACACCGCCATCCAGGTCGGTGAGCATGGCCATGGCATTATCGGCATTCACGCTGGCTTTAAAGCGCTTGTTCATTTCGGCAAAGCTGGCGCTGGCTGCATTGCTCCAGCTGGCCTGCTGGCTTTCGAGGTAGCGGGTGTCGCTGTAGCTCACTTTGCCCTTGGTGGCGCCAGCCGTATAGGCATAGCTGGTGGCCATGGCCATGCTGGCTACAGCCATGGTGCCCGCCAGTATTTTGCCAGCCAGGCTTTTGCCGGGTGCTTTTTTGTAGGTGTGGTACACTTTTTTGCCGCTCAGGTCCACCTTCATCAGGTTTTGGTCGCTGCGCACTATCAGGCCGTCGGCCTTGGCTTCCAGGCGGGTGGGGCGCTCCTTACCATCAAAGGCCAGTTTTTCGGCAATGACGGTGTATTCGGCGGTAGTGGGGTCGAAGCGATAGAAATTGCCGTCGCCGTAGATGTACAGCTTGCCATCCTTGTAGCTGCCCATGCCCCCTTCGTTAAACTTGAGGCTTTTGGCCCAATTGTCCTTTCCGGTTTGCACATCCAGTATGTTCAGCTCGTCGGTGGTAAAATACATTACGCCCTTGGGGGTCATGTTGATGTCGATGAGGTCGCCATCTACTTTGAAGGGGTCTTTCAGCAGGTACTCGCCCCGCTCCAGGTCCAGCAGGTTGATGCGGTTTTTGCCCTTTTCGCTGGTAGTAGCCACGGCTATCTTGCTGTTGTTGTCGAAATAGGCCGACGAAACGAGGTCGCCGCTCAGGCGCAGCGGCTCTTTCCAGCGGGGTTTGCCGGTTTCGTAGTCCAGGCTCATAATGCGGGCCTTGTTGCCATCGGTAGCGGCCTTGGCTAGTTTGCCAATCAGGCCCTTGCCAGCTTTTTCGTCGTCGTCATTTTCGCTGGTGGCGCACAGCATGCCGCGTTTGTCGTAAATGATGTTCGAAATGGGGCTTTTCAGCTTCATGGGCTCCCATTTGTAGCTGCCATTGGCCAGATTGAAGCAGGTAAAATTGTCCTGGGTGAGAAACCATACCCGGTCTTTAAGCTCTTCGAGGGTGAAAAAGCCGGTTTTGAGGCCGGGGCCCGCTTTTACCACATCGTTTTTAAAATCGGCTTCCCACACTTTGGCGCCGGTGGCGCTTTCCACCTTGAACACGTTTTTGGTGGTGGCCAGCATAAAGTTTTTGCCGCCGTCTACTGCATAGGGCGGCACAATGATCATTTCGGTGTTCTTATCCATGAACTTTTCTACCTCCCAGCGCTTGGCACCCGTGGCTGCATCGGCGCACAGCAGCACCATTTTACCCATTTTATTGCCACCGTATATCAGCACGGCGTTCAGTGCACTCATGGGGTAGGCACTGATGGCGTTGGCAATGCCGAGGTCGCGGCTATTGCAGAGTATTTTGCCGGTGTACAGGTCCAGTACCTGGTAGTCGAAAAAGAAGCCCCGCTTGTCTTTTACCAGTGCCAGCGGCGATCCGCTGATGGCTTCGTACCGCTCGGCGGCCAGGTTGCCCATGCTTTCTACCTTCCACTTTTGCTGGCCGGTTTGGGGGTCTATGCCGTTCAGGGCGCCTTTGGTGGCCACCACCAGGGTGCCCACTTCGCTCAGTTGGTACCACATTACACCGCCGTCAAAGTCCATTTCCCAGTCGGCCGCCGTACGCTGGGCCGCTGCGGGCAGGCTGGCAGCCAGCCAAAGCAGGGTCAGGCAGGTCCAGTTAGCAATCCGTTTCATGCTGTTGAGTTTTGGTTGTTGAAGAATCTCGTGTTTTTCGAGCTCCAAAACAGCATGTTTGGCAGTGGCCAACCAATACCCGCCGGCGGGTATATTGCTCGGCCGCAGGTGTTGATAATCAAGCGTTATAAACTGTTGTAAATCCGTGAAAACCCGCGCCGGATAAGGGTAAAATTTTTTTATACATAAAAGTAGAATGTCATGCCGAGGTCATATTTTTGCCCGCCATTAAAAGGATATTGTTCCCAGGTGCCCTTCAATATCAGTGAGTTATGATTAGAAATTGCAAAGCCACCCTCCCTGTAGTCCTCGGTTTTGTGCTGTTGTTTGCCGCCGGTTTCACTCCGGTTGTTGCACAGGATGGCAAAGCCCTCTTCAATGCGAACTGCGCATCGTGCCACAAAATGGACAAGGACCTGACCGGTCCGGCACTGCAAGGGGTAACAGAGCGCTGGTCGAGCCGCGACCTGCTGAAAAAGTGGATCAAAAACTGGCCCGACGCGGTAGCTACCGGCGACGCCTATGCTGTAAAGATCAAGGACTGGAGCCCGGCTGCGATGACCAGCTTTGCGGCGCTGCCCGATGCCGATATTGAGGCCATCGTTACCTACATTGAAAAGTGGACCCCGCCGGCCCCGCCTCCTGGCGTGACTCCCGGCCAGCCGAAAGCTGAAGGCGACAACTCGCTGCTGTTTGGCATCATTACCCTGGTGCTGGCTATTGTAGCCCTGATACTGCTGCAGGTAAACAGCAACCTGCGCAAACTGGCCGACGAAAAGGATGGCATTCCTTCGGCTGAGCCTGTTGCTTTCTGGAAAAACAAGACTTACCTGGCTTTTGGTACCGTGCTGCTGTTTGTAGTAGCAGGTGTATACATCTCAAAAGGTGCTGTGAATTTGGGTCGTAGCAAACACTACCAGCCCGAGCAGCCCATCTTCTACAGCCACAAGGTGCACGCCGGTATTAACCAAATTAACTGCTTGTACTGCCACGGCGGTGCGCAGGAAGGCAAGCATGCCAACATACCCAGCGTAAACGTGTGTATGAACTGCCACCTGGCCATTAACGAGTACAAAGGCGAGCCGCTGTACAACGAAGACGGTCAGGAAGTAAACGGTACCGAAGAGATCAAGAAGTTGTACAAATACGCCGGCTACACGCCTGGCCAGCCCTGGGATCCCTCGAAGGCCAAGCCAATTGAGTGGGTGAAGATCCACAACCTGCCCGACCACGTTTATTTCAACCACGCCCAGCACGTAAAGGCCGGTAAAGTAGCCTGCCAAACCTGCCACGGCGAAGTACAAAACATGGCCGGCCACGTGTACCAGTTCAGCGATCTGAGCATGGGCTGGTGTATCAACTGCCACCGCGAAACCAAGGTGCAGTTCAAAGACAACGGCTTCTACAGCATTTACGAGAAGTTTCACGACGATCTGAAGAATGGCAAAATGGACAGCGTGACCGTAGAGAAAATCGGCGGTACCGAGTGCCAGAAATGTCACTACTAATCTGATAATGAAGCGGTTGGGCCGGATGGCCCGCCACCAGCATTATCACATTATCACATCATCTCATTATCACATTAGCATAGTATGAGTAATAAGATCTGGCAAAACTTTGGCGCCCTGAATAAGACAGAAGGTCATCAGGCAGACGTGCAGGATGAATTCAAGGAAGATCTTCCGTTTGAAGCAGACGACAAAGGCTTGCTGCATGCCAGTGCTCCCCGCCGCGACTTTTTGAAGTACCTCGGCTTCAGTACCGCTGCTGCTACCGTAGCTGCCAGCTGCGAAATGCCGGTGAAAAAGGCGATTCCGTTTGTAAACAAGCCCGACAATGTGATTCCGGGTGTGGCCAACTACTATGCCACCACCTACGTGCAGGATGGCGACGTGGTAAGCGTAGTAGCCAAAGTGCGTGATGGCCGCCCCATTAAAATAGAAGGCAACGAGCTGAGCCCCATCACCCATGGCGGTACCAGCGCCCGTGCCCAGGCATCTGTGCTGGACCTGTACGATACCAGCCGCCTGCGTTTTCCCGCCCAGATTAAAGATGGCAAGCTGGTGGAAGTAGCCACCTTCGATGCTTTTGATAAAATGATAGCCGATGCGATGGCTGCCAATACCCGCCCGGTAGTGGTGCTCACGTCTACTATCACTTCGCCCTCTACCAAAAAGCTGGTGGGCGAATTTTCGGCCAAGTACCCCGGTAGCCGCCATGTGACCTACGATGCGGTGAGCTACAGCGGCATGCTGATGGCCAACGAAGCCACCTACGGCAAGCGGGCCCTGCCTTCTTATCATTTCGACAATGCCAAGGTGATTGTAAGCCTGGGTGCCGATTTCCTCGGCTCGTGGCTGAGCCCGGTAGAGTTTGCCGGTCAGTACGCCAAGGGGCGCCGGATCGACGAAAAGAACCCCGAGCTGAGCAAGCACTACCAGTTTGAAAGCATTCTGAGCATGACCGGTGCCAATGCCGACGAACGCTTTACCCACAAGCCTTCGGAAGCTGCGCTGGTAGCCGCTGCCTTGTACGGTGCGGT
>CANHEC010000097.1 GCA_947459455.1 Chitinophagaceae bacterium | reverse complement strand
TCAGCAATACGCCATTGCCCACCACATTGTAGAGCTTGATGGGGCTATCGGGGAAATAGTTTTCAAGCAAAATGAAACAGGCAATGAAGTAGTAAGCAAATACGAAGCTCTCCATATCCATGAACCACTGCAAAGCACTCACCCCAATATTGCTGCTCCACATAAAGCTGATGAGGCCCAGCGCCAGGTAGCCGGTGTACAACAGCGGGCTCATGCCATGCTGCCACTTAAACGAACCAATGGCTCCCCGCTCAATAATCTGATAGTAGATATAGATGACCCAGGTGGTCATCATGAGGCGTGAGAACACTTTGATGACGCGGGTAATAGCCACGTTTTCACTCCACGTAAAAAAGCCACCCAGCTTAATAAAGAAAATGATGACCAGCAGCGTATTGATACGCCGCAGCCAGCGGTCGTGCTGTTGCTCTCGTTGGTAGTGTGCCGTTAGTGTAAACACGACTGGTACATTTTTTCAAACTGCTGCAGTACGTGGTGCCAGTTGTAGCGTTCGGCCACCATGCGGCGGGCGTGTTCGCCCAGTTCATTCAGCCGGCCGCTGCGCCATTGCGCATAAGCACTGCGAAGCGCCACCAGTAGTTGGGCCGCATCGGTATCCTGTATGGTCCAGCCAGCCTCATACTCGGCAATGGCCTCACCCACATTGGTAGCCACCGTCACAATGCTTGGTAAACCAATGGCCGCGGCTTCCAGTACCGACGTAGGCAGTCCTTCGTTGCGACTGGGATGCACAAACAAATCGGCGCCGGCCAGCAGCTCCAGCTTTTCCTGACCGTAGCGGGCCCCATGAAAAATCACGTTGCGTTCTATACCCAAGGCTTCCGCCGAGTTTTGCAATTCAGCCCGTTGCTTGCTGTCGCCTATCAGCCACAGCACTGCATCGGCCCCTTCAGACAGCAGGCCGGCAAATGCCTCTACCAACACATCCAGCCCTTTTGTATGAATATCGATACGTCCGCAAAACGCAATCACCATCGGCTTGTCGAGCCTGCGCTGGTGCTGGTGCAGGTAATATGCATCTTTCAATTCCTCGGCGTCGAAACCGTAAGGGATAAGCTGCGCCGGCTTATCGGCTATCAGGCGATGCAGTCCATCCACTTCGCTTCGGCCCAGTGAATGCACCAGGGTAGCATTGCGCAGCAGTGGCTTCTCAAATAGTGGCAGGTACAGTTTCTTCTTCCAATTGCCTTTTTGCAGCGCCACTACATTGTAGCTGCCATGCGGGGTAAATACAAATGGAACTCCCACCTGATTGAGTACTTCGGATGCCCGAAAAAAAACAGGAATAAAACCACCGTGCATGTGTACAACCGTCGCACTGGTCAGGCCTTGCAGGGCTTGCTTCAGCTCGGCCGAAATGCCAAACGGGTTGCGACTGGCCTTGAACAACCGCGTAGTAAAGCTGCGCTCCGGATAATCGTGCACCGGATTGGCCGTAATGCCCCACACTTCTACCCGGGTACCCGCTGCATGCTGGCGGGTCGCCAGTTCGTACACCACTTTATTCACGCCATTCATGCGTTGAGGGTTTACTTTCCCAAGTACCAGGTGAATGACTTCCATGACAATTGATTTTTACTTGAAAGAATGTAAAGCCAGTACAGCAACAGGATGCACTGTGCACCAATCATACCGGCCAGTACCCCGGCCAGGCCCCACTGACCTACGAGCAGCCGGGCAGTAAGTATGCTAAACACCGTAGTGATAACGTAGCCAATGAAATAATGCTTATTGAGCAGCTGCACCCGCAGTGCCAGCCGAATGGGATAGCCTATCAAAATGAACACATAGAGCAGGGCCATGCCTATCATGACGTAGCTGTACGGTACAAATGCCGAACCACCGGCCAGCTGCATCGTGGTTTGGCGAAGTAGCGCCAGCAGCAGTAGCAGCGGTGCAAACAATACCGCCAGTTGGCGAAGCATTTTCAGCAAAAAAGCGAACAACTGCGCAGGCTGGTCGTGCAAGCGGGCTGCAGTTGGTAATGCATAATTTTCCAAAGCTTGCAGCAGCACATTGAGCAAGCCAAAAATATATTGGGCCAGCCTGAGCGCACCCAGTGCCGCAGGACCCAGCCACCAGCCGGCAGCTAATATGTAGTAGTTGCCTGCCGTCCATTGCAGCAAGGCGCTGCTCAACATCCACTTGGCCGATGGCACATGCTGCCGCGTAGCCAGGCGCATGTGTGCCCACACAGGCCTGCCAGGCCGCAGCCACCACAGGCCCAGCAATACAGATGGTATAAAGGTGAGAGCGATGATCCACAAGCTGCTATCGAGCTGTAGCCATCCCTGCCACCAGCCAGCTACGAGCAGCACTAGTTGCGCAGCATTGCTCAGCGCATCCATTACGAATGCTCTTTGTACGGCAGCGGTAGCCAGCATCCAGCGCCGCAAATAGTCTTGCAAAAAATACAGCGCTGCCGCCGCCAATGCCGGCCATAGCACGCCCTGCCAGGTGAGCAACAATGCAGGCCAAACCAACGCCAGCAGAAAGCCGATAGCAGCCAGTGCCATCAGCACCATGCCGTGTGCCCAAAACAGGCCCGAAGTATAAGCAGCCCGCTGCTGTACTTGCAGCCGGGCCCATACCACTGGCATGATGCCGCTAAAAGCAGCTTGCAGCAAACTCAATACCAGCAACTGTGCCAGCAGGATACCGCTGAACAAACCATAGCTGGTAATGCCCAGCGCCCGGGCCACCAACAGGTTGGTCACAAATGCCCCGGCACTCACCACTACCTGATCGGCCAGCACCCAATATTTCGGTGCCAGTGTCATGAGCGGGCTTTGTGCAAGCGTTGTTGCAGTTTGGAAAAACCTTGCACGATACCGGTGAATACACTCGGTGTATAACCGGCCCGGTTCAGTACAAAAAACATATTCGGCAAATTGAGCTCGCTGCGCAGCAAATCGGCCTGCATGATCATCTTCGTCTTCGTCATCCGACTATCGAGCACAAACAGGTTGGTAGTAGCGCTATTCATCAGCAACAGCGATGATGAATCTTCTTCAATCGGAAAATTGCGAATGAGCACCACATCGTAGCGCTGGCGCAGCTGCTGCAGCCATTGCTGCCAGCGGGCTTGTACAATCCAATCCCTCGGAAAATCAGCCAGGTAAAAACTATCGACCCCAGCCAACGGCTGCGATGCCCCCAGCGGATCTACGATGACACAGGTTTTACCCAGCTTTTGCAAAGCCTTGGCCAAACCGTGCACCAAAAACTGCTTGCCCTCACCTTCTCTGAAACTCGACACTGCGATGACGGCCTGCTGATCGGTCAATCCTTTCAGTTCCAGTTCGCGGCCCCAGCGCAAAAAGTATTGCAGTTGCTCCAGTGCCTTTTTCAAAAACGGCACTTCGGCCAGCAGTGGAGTATCACTATTTTTTTGAATGATGCTTGCTTCGTTGATACGTGCTTTGAGAAAGTGTACGGCATATACCCCAAAAATGCCAAACAGAAAACCCAGGAAACCTGCAAACACGGTGATCAGCGTTGCATTGGGCGACACCGGCTTCTTCGGTACTTCGCCGGCAGCAATTATGCGGTGAAAACTCATGGTGGCGGCCCGGGCTATTTCGGCCTCTGTCCGCTTTTCATGCAAAAAGCGATAGATCTGCTCATTCAATGAAAAATTGCGTTCCAGAATGGTCATGGTACGCTCCTTTTGTGGCAGGCCTATAAACACTTCTTCGGCATCTGAGATGGTTTTGTTTAAATCATCGTACTTAATCTGCAGGTTGCGCTCCGTGTTGCGAATACTTTCCCGCATGTACCGCACAATGTCGTCCATCTTGGCATCTATCACCTTCACCTTTTCGTTATCGGGCGTGAAGCGCACCAGCAGGTCCATTTTTTCCCGCTTCAGCTCTTTCATTTTCTTCACCAGCTCGGTACTCAGCAGGTCAGTAAAGGCTTCAAAATTGGGTGCCTGGTTGTCGAAATAATCAGCAGCATTGCTGGCTAATCGTTGGTTCAGGTCACGAATGGCCAACAGGTTCATTTGCACAGCAGCCAGCTGCTTTTTCAGATCTGAAATCTTGCGCAGGTCGGTTTCGGTTTCTTGCCGAATGTTGATGATGTTGTTTTGATTTCGATAGCCTTCAATATCTGATTCACTGTTGGCCAGGCGCTGGCTCATCGTAGTCAGCTGGCGGCCCAAAAATTCTACGGTCGTATCGGCACTGCGATATTTTTCATTGATGTAGTCTGCGATGTAAGCAGCAGCCACGGCATTCACCACCTCGGCTGCCTTATGGGGCACGGCCGACTTGTAGCTGATACGAAGCACGGGCACTTCTTTGTCCACGCTCATTACATCCGTATTGGCAATGATGTGATCGATGAGGGCATCTGTAGAATGACAGATAAACTCGTATTTGTCATTGACGGGCAGGTTCTTTTTCACTTTCAGCAGCTCATCATTGCGCAGCAGCCACATTGTACCGCCCTTGAAAGAAAGCTGCTGACCCAGTTTCCCCTTTACTGTTTCACCGCCGGGGGTAACCACCTGCACCAGGCTGTCAGCAGTAATGATGACGCTAAAGGGCTTATCGAACAGCTTTTCATTTTCGATGGCTGCCTTTACAAAAAAAGGTGTTTGGTGGTGGAGTTCTGTTTTATGAATATCGCCCACCCGATAAATAGTGATATCAATACCAAGGTTTGCAATGGCTTTCCCAATCAGCGCTTTGCTTTTCAGCAATTCTACTTCAGCCGCAATCTTGTTGCTATTCGCAAAAATGTCGAAGTCTTTAAACAGGTTGCTGTTTGGAATGCCCTCACGGGTATCGGCCAGCTTTATCTTGGCTGTGCTTTCATACATAGGTGTGGTGTAGCGCAAATAGCGCCGGGCCATCATTACCGACACCGTCATAATAAGGGCAATAATGGGCAGCCCCCGGAAGAAAGGCCTCAAGATGCCCAGATTGCGAAAAAAATCTTTCATAGAAATAATTATCTCGAACTAAGAAGCTGCCCCGGCCTAACGCAGGGTGGTGGCTACCAATACCGCCGTAGTAATGATGGCGGTGGCGGGCACTACAATCGATCCGCTGCGCTTGTCCCATACCTTACTTTTTCGGCTGGGGATATACACGACATCGCCCGGCTGCAGGTACACATTGCTGCTACTGTAGTTCTTCAGCAAACTCAGGTCTACCGTTACTGATTTCGGTTCGCCATTTACATGGCGTATCACCTGCACATGTGTACGGTCGGCATAAAAATCAAAATCACCGGCACGACCGATGGCCTCTACCAGCGAATTGTGTTCCTTTTCCAGCAGCAACTTACCCGGCGACTTAATTTCACCCAATATCGTCACCTCCTTGTTCAGCACTTTTACCTCCACAATGGGCGACTTGATATAGCGGGCATATGCCTCTCTGAATTGTTGCTCCAGCTCCAATACACTTTTGCCCAGCACCTGCACCTCTCCTATTTGCGGTACGCTGATGTTGCCACGGGCATCTACCAGCAGCCACTTGCCGTATACCTCGTTGCTATTGTAAATGCCGTAGATAGATCCTACACTCAAATCGTCGTGATCCCATACACTGATGCTGATCTTATCATCGATACGAATGCGATACTGATAATTGGTATCGAGTACAAACACGGTTGGATCCTCCTTAATAGACGGATCTTTTTGAAACATATTTTGCGAAGCACAACTGCTGAGTACAATCAGCAGCAACCACAAGAAATTGAGCGATGGGAAAAGCTTGAACCACTTCTTTTTCTGCGCAGCCGTCAACTGGGCCATCATCGATTCGATCTTGTGCATCACTCCGGTCATGCGGTCGAGCAGGTCGGCCCCTTTGATGAGGTAGTCAAATGCGCCATACTTCAATGCATCTACCGCCACTGCCAAATCTTCCTGGCCACTGATGAACACGATGAGAATGTTAGGATCGAATCGCTTGATCTTTTTCAGCAGTTTCAAGCCATCCATGGGTTCCATCATATGATCGATGAACACCACGGCCGGCTGCTCCACTAAATCATTCAGGCATTGCTGCCCATCGGTGTATATCCGCACATCGGCATAGCCCAGGTTGTGCAGGTGCTGCTTGTGTACTTCCAGCGAAAACAAGTCATCGTCCACCAGGAAGATTTTCAGTTGAGCAGTCTTTTTCATAGTCGTTGCTGTTTGCCCAATTGCTTCCAGCAACGTGCCAAAAGGCTAACTCATTGATAATCATTAATAAAACAGGAGGGATCCAGCTATTGTATTCCAAATTATGGAATGGTTTTCCAGAAAAAGGGCACCGCAAACACCCGCCAACAGGCTGCGGACGGCGGCAGACACCCGCCTATACCGGCCCCTTCCGGATTTTGGAAAGGCCCCGAAGGCGGGCTATTTGCCCTCCAGATAATTGCTGTATTGCAGGCTGCCCAGCCGTATGCGCAGGGGCAGACCGGTCGCTTTTTGCAGCTTCCACTCGGCCCGGCAGGTGGGGGCCATGTGCTGCACATACCAGGTGGCAGGCAGGCCAGCAGGCAGGGGCCGTGCCATGGGGCGCCGGGGCCCGGCCAAAATAAAAGCTGCGGCCACGGGGCGCTGCGACGGCTGCGCCGCTATCGGCCGACGAGCCGATTGCTGCAAAAAAGCCAGCTGGGCCGGCTGCGAAAATGCCGCCGACATCAATAATGATGCCAAAATGAAACAAATTAACCTTTGTATTGAACGACGGACCATGGCTGGCTGTAAATTTACGCCCGTTGGTTTGGCTGGCCTTTGGTGGTTACCAATTGCCAACAAGTTTTACAAATGGCTATCGGACAAGGTTTAAGGCAGGTACAAAAGCAGCAGCTCAAGCTACTGCCCCAGCAGATTCAACTGATGAAGCTGCTGCAAATACCTACGGCTAATCTGGAAGAACGGATCAAAGAAGAAATAGAAGAAAACCCCGCCCTGGAAATGGGGGCCGAAGAAGAACAGGGCGAAGACGCCGACCTGAACCACCAGGAAGCGCTGGACGACTACACCCTGGCCGATGCCCCCGACGCCGAGGGCCCCACCGATGGCATGGCCGATGCCGAGCCCGACAGCCTATACGAGTATGGCAATGCCGACAGCGCCGACTGGGAGCCCGACGACGACGTGCCCGACTATCAGGTACGCGACATGCACTACGGCGGTGGCAATGACGAAGACAATGGCCCCATCCCCATTAAAGTAGAAGGCAACCTGCACGACCTGCTGGTAGACCAGCTGGGCCTGCTGGAGCTGGACGACCGCCAGCGCAAAGTGGCCGAGCAAATAGTGGGCAGCATAGACGAAGACGGCTACCTGCGCCGCGAAGTAGCCTCCATCGTAGACGACCTCGCCTTCAGGCAAAATGTACAAACCAGCGACGCCGAAGTAGAGCACCTGCTGGGCCAAATTCAGCGCAGCTTCGACCCCGCCGGTGTGGGTGCCCGCGACCTGCAGGAGTGCCTGCTGCTACAGCTGCAGCGCCGCCAGAGCGAGGGCCACCAGGTAGACCTGGCCCTGCAGGCCGTTCGCGACTACTTTGAAGAGTTTACCAAAAAACACTACGAAAAAATACAACGCGGCCTGGGGATAGATGAAGATACCCTGCGGGAAGTAATGAACCAGCTGATACGGCTGAACCCCAAGCCCGGCGGTGTAGTG